>JAEINW010000300.1 GCA_016342715.1 Salinivirgaceae bacterium
AAGGAAAATAAGTTGAGAGAAAAATAGGAAAAATATTCAAACGTCATTTTTTTCAAAACTACCTGAGTTGTTACATTATTTTTATGAACCAAACGCAAAACTTATAATCAAAAGTATTTGAATAAAAAAAAAGCATCAATACAATAATATGCTTGATGCTCTTTTCATAAATGGTAATTATTTAACTAATCAAAATTGTCTGCTTCTTCAGTATCTTCGTCAGCTGTGTTTTCAGCAATGTAATCTAAATCAGAATATTTGTCTTCGTAATCGTCTTTAATGTCTTGTTTTAAATTCCCATCATCATCGTAATCATCATCCATTTCAACAATTCTAACGGCTTCTTTTTCCGTCATTCTTAGCAAATAGTATTTTTCATCGGTTTCAAAAGGTAGGGCACTTACCAACAGGCCATCTTTATTAGTGAAAGTGATTAAGTTCTCGCTAAATCCGTAAGGATAAACCAATTTAATCTGCTCTTGAATTTCTGGGTCAAGCTTGTTAAAATCTTTAATTACTCGTGGTTTGTTTGTACTCATAAAGCTATATGTGTTGAATGACGTAATGTTTTTATTTATATTTTCTATGGTTCAAATATCTATTATTTTTTAAAATAAACAACAGATTTTTCAAAAAAAAATAAACATTTATTTCCTTTCTCATAAATACATTTAAAATGTGTAAAACTTTTTTATAATTATGATAACAAGCTTAGGCAATCATAACTTAAATTATATAATTTGCAAGGTGAAAATATTGTTTAAAAATTATAGCAATGAATAAGTTTAAGATTGAAGGAGGAATAAAACTCTCAGGGAACATTCATCCACAAGGAGCAAAAAACGAAGCCTTGCAAATATTATGTGCGGTTTTATTAACTCCTAATGAAGTTGTGGTAAAAAATATACCCAGTATTAGCGATGTAATTACATTAATTGGAATTATTGAAGAAATGGGGGTTCGGGTAGAAAAATTGAATGATCATGATTATAAATTCAAAGCTAATGATATAAATCTGGAGTATTTACACTCGAAAGAGTTTGTAGATAAAACCATGCGAATTCGCGGGTCGGTAATGCTTGTGGGACCTTTATTGGCTCGATTTGGAAAAGCATATATTCCAAAACCTGGGGGCGATAAAATTGGACGTCGTAGATTAGATACTCATTTTATTGGCTTGCAGAATTTGGGAGGAAACTTTAATTACGATCCTGAAGGTAAATTCTTTAAAGTGGAAGCCGAAAAACTTGTAGGAGTAGATATGTTATTAGAAGAAGCTTCGGTTACTGGCACAGCTAACATTATTATGGCTGCTGTTTTGGCAAAAGGAAAAACTTCTATTTATAATGCAGCTTGCGAACCTTATATTCAGCAGTTATGTAAAATGTTGAATAGTATGGGTGCGAAAATTACCGGAATTAGCTCAAACTTACTAAGCATTGAGGGGGTGGAATCTTTACATGGATGCACACACACCATTTTACCCGATATGATAGAAATTGGTAGTTTTATTGGCTTGGCTGCCATGACAGGTTCCGAGATTACCATTAAAAATGTTTCGTACGATAACCTTGGTGTAATACCCCGAGCTTTTAAAAAATTAGGAATTAATTTCGAACGAAAAGGTGATGATATTTATATTCCCGCTCAAGATAACTATGAAATTGAAACTTTTATTGATGGCTCCATAATGAATATTGATGACGCACCGTGGCCCGGATTAACGCCCGATTTATTGAGTGTTTTATTAGTAACATCGGTTCAAGCAAAAGGGAGTGTGCTTATTCATCAAAAAATGTTTGAAAGTCGCTTGTTTTTTGTCGATAAACTCATAGATATGGGTGCGCAAATTATTCTTTGCGATCCACACAGAGCTACTGTTATTGGGTTAAACAAGGAGCAAATTTTACGTGGCATAAACATGACAAGTCCAGATATTAGAGCAGGAATGGCTTTACTTATTGCAGCCTTATCAGCCAAAGGAACCTCAATAATCGAGAATATTGATCAGATTGATAGGGGCTATGAAAATATTGACGGAAGACTTAGAGCCTTGGGTGCAAAAATTGAACGAATAAATTAATTAAAAAATTTTTCAAGGCTTGCCTCGGGAATAGTCAACTTTATTTTTTTTATTTAGGTTTTTGAATTTTTTACGATAAACGAAAGAGGTGAAGAGTTTATTTTTGTTAAAATTGAAACCTTTATGTAATAAATGATGTTTTAATCCCACAATGTGGGTTCATATTATTACTCTCCCGTTCTCGGGATCGTGAGAATAGTTCGCTTTGCTCATGAGTAAAGTTCCCCGCAGCTTGCAGCGAGAAAACAAAAGTTCTACTATTTTGATACCTCGTCTGCTTGCAGTAAAGTAGTTCATTAAAAGTTAAAAAGAAAAAGAATGAAGAATTTAGTATTATCTATAATATTATTGTTTTCGGTAAGTGCTATGGCGCAGTCAATACAAATTGGCGATAAGGCTCCTGAAATAGCCATGATGTCTCCCGATGGGAAAGAAATAAAACTTTCGGATCTAAAAGGAAAAATGGTATTGATTGATTTTTGGGCTTCCTGGTGTGGACCATGTAGGATAGAAAACCCCAATGTTGTGAATGTTTATAATAGCTATAAAGAATCAAAGTTTACTAATGGGGTAGGATTCACTATTTTAGGAGTCTCGCTAGATAAAAATATTGATTCATGGAAAAAGGCTATTGAAGCAGATAAACTTGTGTGGCCTAATCACGTAAGCGATTTAAAGGGCTGGGGAAATGCTGCAGCCAGGCAATATCAGGTAAATAGTATTCCTGCAAGTTATTTAGTTGATGGCGAGGGTGTGATAGTTGGCATAAACTTGCGAGGGCCGCTATTGGATAAAAAACTCAAAGAACTTGAAAAATAGTTGTAAATCCCGATCAATTTCTATCGGTATTTTTCTTTTCGTAATTTTTAGCAACTAATATTTAGAACATAAGAATTGTTTTTATTTCTTTGCATGCCAATATGGCGCTAGATATTTATTGGCAAATTATTTGAAATAGGCGAGGTGGTTTAATTAAAAAAAATATTGAACAATGGCTAAAGAAGTGAAAAACGATAATGTTGTTGGCGAGGAAGAGGTAAAAAACCAAGCTGAAAATTTAATAGAAGATACATTAAAAAATAATTCAGAAGAAAGTACTGAAAATAAGTCAGACAATTCGGCTGAAGAATCAAAAGATACTGAAGAAATTACCGATAAAAAGAAAAAAAGCTCAAAAAAGAAAAAGGTAATAAAACTTACTCCTATTCAGGAAAAAGAAAAGGAGAACGAAGAACTGAGATATAAAATGAGCGAAATAAATGATAAATATTTACGCTTATCTGCTGAATTTGATAATTACAGAAAGAGAACTTTAAAAGAAAAAACAGAGTTAATTAAAACAGCTGGAGGAGCCGCTCTTGAAAGTATGCTTCCTATAGTTGATGACTTTGAAAGAGCTTTGCAGCAAATGGAAACGGCAGCTGATATTGTGGCAGTAAAAGAAGGCGTAATGCTAATTTACAACAAATTTCAAGAGTTTATAAAAGCAAAAGGCATTGTTGAGATTGATGCTTTAAATCAAGAATTTGATACGGATTTTCATGAAGCTTTAACAAAAATTCCTGCTCCAGAAGAAAGTTTGAAAGGCAAGGTTGTTGATGTAATACAAAAAGGTTATAAGATAGACGAAAAGGTAATTAGGTTTGCCAAAGTGGTCATAGGAGAATAATCATATCCAAACAAAAAACTAAATGGCAAAGAGAGATTATTACGAAGTATTAGGCGTTTCAAAAGGGGCTTCGACTGAGGAAATAAAAAAAGCTTACAGAAAACAAGCGATAAAATTTCATCCTGATAAAAATCCAGGAGATAGTCAAGCTGAAGAAAATTTTAAAGAAGCCGCTGAAGCTTACGAAGTGTTGAGCAATCCGCAAAAGAAGCAAAGATATGATCAGTTTGGTCATGCAGGAATGAGTGGAGCTGCTGGTGGTGGTGGCGGTTTTGGTGGCGGAATGTCAATGGATGATATTTTCTCATCGTTTGGAGATATTTTTGGTGGATTTGGTGGATTTGGTGGCTTTGGTGGAGGCGGAGGTCGTTCAAGACAGAGAGTTAACAAAGGAACCAATTTACGTGTAAAAGTAAAATTAAACCTTGAGGAAATAAGTAACGGTGTTACAAAAAAAATCAAGGTAAAAAAATATGTGAGTTGTGCTGCTTGTGATGGTACAGGAGCAAAAGATAAACACTCCTATTCAAACTGTGGAACTTGCGGAGGATCGGGTCAAGTTACCCGTATTTCGAATACCATTTTGGGTCAAATGCAATCAACATCAACTTGTCCATCATGTAATGGTGAAGGAAAAAGTATTACCCATAAATGTTCTACTTGTAATGGTGAGGGAATTTCAACAAATGAAGAAGTTATTTCAATAAATATTCCTGCAGGTGTTGCTGAAGGAATGCAACTATCGGTTAGTGGGAAAGGAAATGCCGCTCGCAGAGGCGGTGTGAATGGCGACTTATTGGTAGTTATTCAGGAAGAAGAACACCCCGACTTGATTCGTGATGGGAACGACTTAATTTATAGTTTATTCTTATCCTTCCCCGATGCGGCTATTGGAACCACGTCAGAAATACCAACCGTTGAAGGAAAAGTTAAAATTAAAATTGAAAAGGGAACTCAATCAGGAAAAGTTCTGCGTTTGCGTGGTAAGGGTTTGCCTGAAGTAAATGGCTATGGGAGAGGTGATTTGTTAGTTAATGTTCAAGTTTGGACTCCACAAAATTTATCGAAAGAGGAAATGAAGGTGCTTGAAAAAATGAAGCAGTCGCCGGGGTTTGTTCCTAATCCTAGTCAAAGTGACAAGAACATTTTTGAGAAAATGCGCAACTATTTTGAATAATACATTTTTAAGATATTTTCAAAAACTCCTGTTAATTATTAATGGGAGTTTTTTTTTAATAAAAATACTATTTATTAAAAGCTTCCTAAGGTTTCAAGATTCAAAACTTTTGCAATGAGGGAATACAAATAGGGATTGTAATCTTTTAGATCTACTGGTTTTTCAAAAAATAGTTCTACCGAAACAGCAAAAAATTCCTGAAAATTAGCGGCTCCATATTTTCTGTAAAGAAGATTCTGTCCTGTCTTTATTTTTTGAGCTTCAATAGGATATTCATCTCTAAGCTTAAAATAAATCTTTGTTTCAATAAATCGGAATTCATCATTTTTTATCATGTTTTCCAGATTTAAAGCATGTGCCATTTCATGTAAGCCTAAATTTATTCCGTCGGATGCATCAGCAAAACCTTTTATTAAGTTATTTACTGAAAGCACAATTCCAGGATCAAGTAAATATTAGGGTTGTTTTTAATATTTTTTCTTATTTTCAAAAAATGGAATTAGAAACTTTATTACAC
>JAEINW010000301.1 GCA_016342715.1 Salinivirgaceae bacterium
TCTAAACCTTCTTCACACGAAGAAAAACTAATAATTCCTAACAGGATTACAATTAATAGTAAATTGAACTTTTTCATTTTAGTATTTATTTTGGTTAATTTTCTAAGCAAATGTATATTTTACAAGCTGTCGTTATTGCTAAAGTTTGAATACGACCTAACAAATTATGAATGTGCTACATATTTTCAATTATTCGAAACAAATTATCTTGCTGATCTTGGTTAACTCTAATTTTCATACTGTTAGATAAAATAATTATTGTTCGATCTTTGTGAAGGATAGTTTCAATAAAATTAATATTTACTAAATGTAGATTATCAGGTCTGAAGAAATTAGAATTCATCAATTGCGATTCAAAATGAGAGAGTTGTTGGTTTGATTCAATCATCTCATTATTAACTAGATGAAATACAACTTTGTTGTCTTTGTTTTGACAGCTAATTATATCCTTAATAGGAACAAGGTATTTTGAATTGGCTGTGGAAACTACCAGAATATTCATATGCTTTGGTTTTATTGCATACAAATATGAGCAAGTAATTGAAAGTAATTGAAGCAAATTTTAATAAGACAGGAATCTTTTTGAAACCGTTAGAGTTTATCAAGAATCTGCATTAATGATTGCTTTCTGCGGGTCGAAATAGGGATTTCACTTCCGTTGTTCATTATCAGAAATCCACCATCTGTTTTCTCAACCTTTTTAATGAAGTTTAAGTTTACCAAATAAGATTGATGAGGTCGTAAAAATTTAAAATCCTCGAGCATTTCCGAGAATTCTTTAATTGCCCTTGAAACCAATATTTCTTTATTATCGACTAAGAAAAAAGTAGTGTAGCTGTTATCACTTTTGCAATAAATAATGTCAGAAATGTCAATAATATGCATGACTTCGCTGGTGCGCAATACTATTTTTTTCGATTGGGTTTTCTTTTCATAATGATCGAAAAAATTGCTAACCTGTTTTTCCATTTCATGGTTCTCAATGCTTTGCATTGCATTTTCGATAGCATTTACAAATTCAAATTCATTGATAGGTTTTAATATATAATCAATGGCGCTAAACTTAATGGCTTTTATGGCAAAGTGATTAAATGCTGTAACAAATATTAATTTAAAATTGTAGGGTTTTACTTTTTGAAGGATATTGAATCCAGTACCACCTTTAATTTCAATGTCTAATAATACAATGTCTGGATTCGTTTTTTGAATTAATTCAACACCAGAATCAACAGAATCGGCTTCGCCAACTACTTGAATTTGAGGAAAATTATCGTTTAATAAGGATATATTAAGTTCTCTTAATTCAGGTTCGTCGTCAATAATTACAGCTTTTATCATTTGCAAATAATTGTATTTATCAGCTAAATGTACGTTACTCCGATATTATTGGCAAGTAAATAAGCACTTTTGTTCCTGTTTTATTTTCAATGGACAAATCTTGTGTTTTTGGGTCAGGTATGTTTCTGTATTTTCTTTTTAATAAGGCTAATCGTTGTTTAAATATTTCTGTAGCTTTCGATTTATGATTTGGGTCTGCTATTTTTGAAGCTTTATTTATTCCAATTCCATTGTCTCTTATTTCTACTTTAATTTGATCTTTTAATTCTGAAATATTCAGTATTAGCTCTCCGGGATAATCAATGTTATTTAAGCCATGTTTTATGGCATTTTCAACAAAGGGTTGTAACATCATTGGTGGAATTTGAATAAACTCTTTTTCAATTTCATCGGGTAAATTAATGTGAAAATTGAAACTGGTTTTCATTCGCATTTTTTCAAGCTCTAGATAATTCTTTAGCGTTTCAACTTCTTCTTCAAGAGAAATATATTCAGCCGATGAATTGTTTAAAATGGAGCGTGTTAAAGATGCAAAACAAGCTAAATACGAGATGGCTTTTTTAGCATCGTTTTTATACATGTAGTTTTGGATACTTCCTAGCGCATTAAAAATAAAATGAGGACTCATTTGCGATAACATAAGCTGTTGTCTAAGTTTATCTTGTTTTAAAATGGCTTGTTTTTTTCGCAAAAAATGCATAGATACGCCCAAAATAATACTAATTATTAGTGCAATAATTAAGGCAAATCCCATTTTTATTCGTTGATTTTTAATCAGATTTTCGGCCGAAAGTAGTTTTATCTTTTGTTCCTTTTGCTCAGTTTTGTACGCTATTTCTAGCGATTGAATTTCCTTAGCATTTGCAATATTTAATATACTATCTTGGTATGAATAACTTTCTTGTAGCGATGCTACTGCTTTTTTCCACTGATTTGTTTGCTTGTATAATTCAAAAAGTGAATTGTTAATTAAAATAAGATTTTCATGAGAATGAATGGTTTTAGCAAAGTTTTTTGCTTTTTGTAAAAACCACTCGGCACTATCTGTTTTGTGTTGCCCTAGTTTAATTTTTCCTAAATAGGCATAACATAATGCTTGGTAGCGCATATTATTATCTTTAATGTGATAAGTTAAGGCTAGATTAAAATATTTTTCAGCTTCATTTAAATGATTTAAAGCGAAATGGGCTTGTCCTACAAGGTGTTTGGCTACCGCAAGTCCACGTGTGCTGCCCAGTTCAATAATTAGTTTTTCCGATTCAATAGCGTAGTGCATGGCTGAATCGTTTTGATTTTGAAATAGAAAAACCTCACCTATTGATCCATAATTATAGGCTAAGGTTCTTTTATCACTTCTTTTAATGGCAATTTGTGCCGAAGCGTTAAAGTAATGCATGGCTTGTTCATAGTCTTTTTGAACCACATAGGTTGCTCCAAGACTATTCATGGTGTACGATGAGGATTTAAGATTTCCTACGGCATTGGATATTTTTAAGGCTTCATGAAAATAGGAGATGGCTTGAACACATAAATCTTGCATCCGGTAAACCTGAGCTAAATTATTGTAGTTGTAATAAAGTTGTGTGCTATCTTTCATTTGCAAAGCAAACGCTAACGATCGGTTGTGATAATAAATGGCAGAGTCGTAAAATTCATTGTATCTGTGTTGCAAGCCAATACGATCTAATGCCAACATTTGTCCAACAGGAAATATTAATTTTTCCGATTTTTTATCGTATTCATATAAAAGTGGAAGATATTGTGATTTGAGTTTTTTGCGATTTTCTTTAATGGTTGTAAATAGTTCGTCCATTTTTATTGTGTCGATCGTGTTTTGTATTTCCATATGTATACTATCGGCAAAACTTAATTGGAGACTGTCTATTGCGTTTTTTTGAGGTGTATTTGCGTTTAAATTATTTGTATATAAAGAAAGGATGCAAACTCCAAAAAATAATAAAATATTGTTTTTCACGTGTGTAAACTTTAATTAATATTCTGAATTAATGCAAGTTGCAGCTGTAAGCCTTAGATTGGGTGAGCATTATTGCCTCACTCTCACAGTATTTTTTAATAGTGTTTGGCGAACCCTCATTAGAGAAAATATCTTACAACTTGTTTTTTATTCATATCCTTTTGTTTTTGTAGCTTATTTATTAAACTTGCTTATTGATGAGGGTTTCATTTGTTTGTAATTTTATTTCATAGCTATTTATAAGAATAATATTGGTTGTATTTTTGTAGGTGGCTAAGTTAGTTTTTTTTGTAAAAATTACAATTTATATTGTTCTCCAAAACATGGCGTAATAGTTATCAACTAACATCGCTAGCAAAACTATGATATATACTGCTGATGATTTTTTAAAAGAGAATATTTTACTGAAAGCTAACTTTTTCTACTTGAAAGCGAACTGTAATATATTTAGTGCTTTTGGCGCATTGCCCTTAATAAATTATTTTATGATTATCGTATCATTATCCTAATTTCATATTAGTAATTATTCACCCTTACAATCAAGGGGATACTGCTTGTTAGTATAAATAAGTCCTCCCTTGAGGGAGGTGCCCGAAGGGCGGAGGGTGAATAGTATATGTTAGGATATCAATCAGATAATCATTAATTATTTTTTATTGAAAATTGTAGCTGCTGCTTGAGCCGTTGGTAAAATTAATATATCGCCAATATTAACATGGGCTGGACGGGTAACCATAAATAAAACAGTTTCGGCAATGTCTTGTGCTTGAAGCGGAGTAAAACCAGCATATACTTTTTTATTGGCATCGGCATCTTTTAGACGAACTACTGAAAACTCAGTTTCAACAGCTCCTGGACAAATAGATCCTACTTTTATTCCACTAGGGTTTAAGTCGATACGTAACCCTTTGGTAATTGCTTCCACAGCATGTTTGGTGGCACAATACACATTTCCATTGGCATAGGTTTCTTTACCAGCAATGGAGCCAATATTTATAATATGGCCTGATTTTTTTTCAGCCATAATTGGAGCAATAATTCTTGTAATATATAAAAGTCCTTTAATATTTGTATCAATCATTTGATCCCAATCGGCTAATGAACCTTCTTGAATTGGACTTAAACCTGCTGCCAATCCTGCATTATTTACTAATACATCAATATTTTGCCATGGTTCAGGCAAACTGTTAATAGCACATTCTACTTCATCTTTTTTTCGAATATCAAAACAAAGAGGATAGCATTCTACTCCAATTTTATCAATGAGTTCAACAGCCAATTCACCCAAACGCTCATCGCGTCGTCCGGTGATTATAATATCGTAATTGTTTTTTGCTAGTATTTTTGCGGTGGCTTTTCCAATGCCCGAAGTGGCTCCTGTAATTAATGCTATTTTTCTCATTGTAAGTTTTGTTAAAAAATGAATGGTAAACTTAATTCAAAAAAATTAAATACACTGAATTTATGAAAAGGTTGTAAAAAAGGTTTTTGTTGTTTTTTTATTTGAGATATGGGTCTTGAGTAAAAAACCTTGTTGGTTTGAGCCTTAAAATTCATTTTTATGTTGAATTGTTTGAAAAAAATAGTTGGAATTGGTTCTAAGCAGTAGATGCTGGTTTGAAATTCCCAAAGCTAAAATTTGATTAAACAGGTGTTTAGTTGGGTTTTGAAAGGGGAGATTCTATTAACTCAGATTTATTTGCCATTCATAAGCGAGTAAAACCCAATGGAACGATTTAAGGAATTGATAAGGATATTTCAAATATTATTAAAGAGTCCTGTATAAAAATGGACAAAATCGGGGAAAGTTAAAAATCAGCATTAGCCCAAGCCTTCAAAAGGCAACAAAAAACTAAAATGGGAACAGTCTTTTTCTGGATCATATTAAAAAGTTGTGGAGCAAGCTAAAATTTTTGAAACGGTCAATCATAAATGATATAGCTTAGAATTTAAACAACCTCGCAGCATGGTGGTATTAATGGTGGATAATTTGCTTTTTTATTTTGCTGCAAGCAGCAAGGAGTAAGAGTCAATATATTGATACGCTTCTCTTTCGGGATTAGTTCGAATTTTTGTTTTTTATTCGTTTTCAATTCAAAAA
>JAEINW010000302.1 GCA_016342715.1 Salinivirgaceae bacterium
TTATAATTGGTTTGCTTTTGATCTTTAGTACGACACTTCTCGTTTTATCAATGACTGACTTGTTCAGAGAAAGTATGTTCAAGATCAAAAATACATTTATGATACTAATGATGATAGGTTCAATGGTCTCATTCTACAGCTACATATTGAGGTATAAGAAACTGAAAGATTAACTAATCAACTGGTTTTTCTTTCCATATCATTTAATACGAAAGGTGAGTTAGATCACTTCTTTCAAAGCCATACTTTTGATTTTATGCATTTGACCGATGCAAGGGATTTTGTCGATAGAATTGGAATACATGGCTACCCAAAGAATATTCTAATTAATAAAGAAGGAGTCGTGCATCAAATACTTGATGGTATTCATCAGCAGCTTGATAAGGAGGGAACTGTTGTTGCCGGTGATGGGCAGGAAATCATCAGAGAAATTGTGAATATGCTGGATGTGTAATGATAGTGAGGCGATTCATCTCTTTTATTAGAAGATATGATTTATCGTGTATAAAGAGAAAAGCATATCAGATATAGAATTGAAATGGCGAAATTATTAATCTAATTTGCATTTTAAAATGTTTTTTCAAGCCTTTAATGAAAATGTATGAATGGCTTGGTTTAAAGGGGAATGGGAGTAATTGCAGATCAACAATTAGTTTGATGTTCTGAATGTGCAATTAATGTTTATGATAACACGAATTTATTTTTTACAGAGTGAAAAAGGAATATGTTTTATTCTTTAATTTGTGTTAGTATTTATAATTTCAAAATTAGAAAATAAACATATGTGTGTTAATAAGTGTTTTTAGAATCTCAGATGATGAAAATAGATGTCGAGATAAGAAAAGCCGATGTTGAGGATATTGGTTTTTTGTTAAAATTAGAAGAGGAGTCCTTTCCTGCTTTTCAAAGGAGTACCAAACAAAGTATAAAAAATGGTATTAAAAGTGATTTTCAGGAAGTTTTAATTGCCGAAACGAAAGACGCAGATAGAACTCCCCTGGGTGCTTTATTTTTATTTAAGTACAGCAAGTCTTTACGCATTTATTCGATTGCAATAGTCTCCTCATTTCAGAAGATGGGTTATGGAGACTATCTGCTTAAACATGTATTTGAATTTGCGAATCGTCATCAGTATGAAAAAATATTGATAGAAGTCAGAGCTGGAAATACGGCATTAATAAATTGGTATAAAACCAAAGGGTTTAATAGTCTGGGGGTGATTAAAGACTATTATTGTGAAGGAGAAGATGCTGTAAAAATGGAATTTAAAACTAAAGCGATTTCTTGTTCAAATAAAACGAGTAATATTATTGTTATTAATCAACCTTATAAATGGGCATTTAAAGATATAAATGCAAAGGTGATTTCCGTTAGAGAATATATTAATAACCCCATATATCAAACAAACTCTGACTTTAGAATCTTTAACCTGTGTAGTTCTTATAAATATCAAAGCTATGGTTATTACGTATCCTTACTGGCATCGGCACGTGGGCAACGCATTATACCAAGTACCATTACGATACGTGATTTTCGAATTTTAAATGTTATTCATTCGGCCGCTTATGATATTGAAGAACAGATTAATGGTTCACTGTGTAAAGAAAAGGGGAGTGGTTTTTCTTTAAATATATATTTTGGACAAACGAGCATCAAAGGCTATAATTCTTTGGCGTCAAAACTCCATCAATTATTTGAAGCGCCACTGTTTAAAGTCGATTTCATTAAGCATGACGAAAAATGGATAATTAAAAGATTAAAGGTATTAACCTTAAATAAGGTGCCCGAATCTGATTTAAATAGTGTGTACCAATTCGCAGAAAAGTATTTCAATAAGAAAAGGTTTAACAAAACAAAGTTGGTTAATTATAAGTATGACATTGCAGTACTTGTAGATCCTAAGGAAACCAATTCACCTTCATGCCCGAAGGCATTGGAGAAGTTTAAAAGTGCTGCCAACCGAAAAGGATTATACTTAGAGTTTATTACAAAAAAGGATATTGATAAAATCAATGAATTTGATGCTCTGTTTATTCGGGAAACAACCTGTGTAAATAATCACACCTACGAATTTTCCAGAATGGCCTATGCTGAAGGTCTTGTGGTTTTAGATGATCCATGGTCTATTCTAAGATGTTCTAATAAGATATATCAGAATGAAATTTTAAAAAAGCATAAGATTTTAACGCCTGAAACAAACATCTTTACTAAAAATTTCTTTGATAAGACGGTTCTGAAGCAAATGAATTATCCCTTGGTTCTCAAACAACCCGATAGCGCTTTTTCTCTTGGAGTCATTAAGGTAGAAAATGAAATTGAGGCTCTGGCTGCAATCAATGATCTTTTTAAAATTTCAGATATGCTTGTCTGTCAGGAATTTTTATACTCTGAATTCGATTGGAGAATTGGAATCATTGACAATACCCCTTTGTTTGCCTGTAAATACTATATGTCTAAAGATCACTGGCAAATTTATAATTGGAAAGGCGAAGAGGAAGATCCTTCCGGAGATTCGGAAACCCTTTGTATTGAGTCAGTTCCTGATATTGTTGTCCAGACGGCTTTAAAGGCATCGTCCTTAATTGGCGATGGCTTATACGGTGTTGATTTAAAGATGATAGATGGTAAAGTTTATGTCGTCGAAGTTAATGACAATCCTAATATTGACGTAGGTGTTGAGGATTTGTTTCTAAAAGATAAACTATACGACTTAATTATAGAATCTATTTATAATAGAATTGAGATTGCTAAAAACGTTCAGAAAATAGATTTTAGACATAAATCGAAATAGTTATTTGAAAGGTTTAGTTGTGGTCGTGAGCTTTTATAAAAGAGACTGTATTCCATAAATTAAATCAATAAAATTTAGAGGGTCGGACTTTTTAGTCTGACCCTTTTTCGTTCTATGGAGAATGATTTCTTTTAATCTACCACCTGTATACAAGGGGATTGAAAGGCTTTGTTCGTCGTCGTGGTATGATTAACTTTATTTAAAATACATTGTAAGTACTCATTGTCCAAATCAGGGAGGCTATACCCCCAATAATAGAGAGAGCTGGAATAAAGAAAAGGTGCCTGATTGGTTTTATAAAAGCAGATAAATAGCAAATTAGAGGCATGCCAATTGCTCCAATTAGAAACAGTGCGGAGGGAAGGGCAACGTCCTGGTCTATGCCTAAACTCTTAGCTGTAAAAGCAAAAGCAATATTTATAAAGGCAATGCCGAAAAACGAGATATGGCCCAGTCGCATCATTCTTCTTGGCCAGGAACCGTAACCTCCCAGCCATTCTTCCTTGTGAAAAAATAAGCCTTGAGTTGCTCCAAAGAGTCCGCCCAATAGCATGCCAATCCATGCTGCATGTAAATTGATATCAGTCATAGTACAAGATTTTGACTTATGAAAGGGATTGAATTTCCTTCTGCTTTCTCACGCTTATATAACATTCGAGCATGAGAGCAAACATGATGATATCGATGAGTCCAAAAAGAACTAAAAAGATGATGTGAGGTAAGTCGCCAATTATAAAATAATAAAAAACGACGGAACAGTAGGCCAGTTTGTACAACAAACCAATTAGAATCAAATCAAGATTTTTTTGCAGGTCTCCTTTATAGATTAAGAAATAGGCGATTCCAATGATAAGCAAGTACGCACCTATCAAGCTAAGATAGCCTGTAAAGTCAGGAGCTTTCTCTGGTATGCCTATCAAATAAAAGGCAGATTTTGGGATGAAGGTAAAAACAAGTCCTAAAATAAGATCATAAATTGCCGCGACTAGAAATAAGCCTTTGTAGTATCTTAATTTGCTCATAACATTATAATTTAGTTATTAAATGCTACTTATAAAGTTACGGAACTTGTGTTTTTATTTCATATCCTAAGATAATCCAGATTAATTACAAATAGTTGATTGTCACTGAATTTGTTCTCTCATCATAAATAAATGATTTTAGCCTTAAAAAGGATTAACTTTATAATATAAAATCATTGTCTTCTAAATAACTCATAATATGAATAAAGCATATAAGGTCATATTGGTCGCTATGAGCGGTGTAAGAGTATTCAACGAAAAATTATTTAAGACTGGATTAACTTTGCCTGGTTTTGTTGACCGTAGTCGTGTTATTGCGAGTTTACCCAGTTTGGGGCTTTTAACTCTTGCAGCTCATACACCAGAGAACTGGGAGGTGATTTATAAAGAACTGGATGCTTATTCAAATGATGATATTGTAGCTATTTTAGATGAGAAACCCAATATCGTCGCATTTTCTGCATTAACTGCCAGAATTAATGAAACCTACCAACTAGCAGCACGATTCAGGAAACAGGGCATAACTGTTGTTATTGGAGGCTTACATGCTTCTGCATTGCCCGATGAGGCCAAAGCTCATGCCGATGCGGTTGTACAAGGTGAATGCGAAATGCTTTGGGAAGGATTACTCAAGGATTATGAGAACAAGGTACTTAAAAACTTATATAGTTCTTTGTCTGAACCGAAAATGGCATTTCAGCTCGATGATTCAAGGGTGCCAGCCTACAATCTTCTGGATATCAACAATTATAATCGATTAACCATTCAAACAACCAGAGGCTGTTCTCACCATTGTAATTTTTGCGCCGCATCGAGAACCATTAGTGAGTATAAAAAGAAGCCTGTTGAATTAATAAAAAAAGAGCTGGACAAAATTTTCGAAATATGGGAAGATCCTTTTATCGAACTAGCTGATGACAATACTTTTATTGATAAAAAATGGTCGAAGGAATTACTCAAGCTATTTGCTAATTATAAGATGAAATGGTTCACAGAGACGGATATTTCTATTGCCTATGATGATAAACTCTTAGAGTTATTGGCTAAATCGAATTGTATGCAAGTTCTTATTGGTTTCGAATCTATAAATTTAGAGAGTCTAAAGGGACTCGACGGAGGGTGGAAGTCTAAGCAATTTGATAATTACTCAAAAGCGATCGATAAGATACAGTCTTATGGCATTACGGTTAACGGTTGTTTCGTATTGGGTTTTGATTCGGATACGAAAGAAACCTTCAGAGAAACTGAAAAGTTTATTCGGGAAAGTAAATTGTCAGATGTGCAAATTACGATTTTAACAGCTTTCCCATGTACTGATTTGTATTATCAACTGAAAAAAGAAAATAGACTGCTTCCGGATTATTGGGATAAGTGCACCTTGTTTGATGTCACATATATTCCTAAAAACTTTAGCGTTGTGGAATTGGAAAATGAATTTCAAAATCTAATGACCCGGGTTTATTCTGACGATTTGGTTAAGAAAAGAAAGAAGATATTTAAACAAACCTTATTGAATAGAAGAAAGTTTATTACAAGTTAATTTATCTTAACCTTTAA
>JAEINW010000303.1 GCA_016342715.1 Salinivirgaceae bacterium
TCCCGGGAATGAAACCAACCAAGAGGTTATATTGACCTCACAAAACTAATATGAGAATCATCCTGAGAAAAATTCTGACAGATAAAAGCTATCTGCCAGAATTTAAGTCCTCTATTAAGCATCGGCTTATAAAAAAAACGATCCCTCCAATTTGTAGAACTGGAGGGATCGTATTTTCGGCCGACTTGATTGCCCTAGCTTAGCCCCTAAAGAGATTGCCATTTTGGTCTAAATTGGGACTAAGCGTAAATTATGCGAGTAGTGGCACTTACCTGTCAAACTGATACGCAGTTTGAGCGGGCTAAAACCCTTGAATTTACTACTGAAACGGCTATTATTTTTATAAAATGTTGTACACTTATATTTCATTTATCATTTCTATTTCATTTTCAGCGAACCAATTGTTTGATCGAATTGTACCTTTCACTTTTTCTAAGCTATCAGTATATGCAACAATTGCCAAGCTTTCTTTTGCTCTACTGCATGCTACATAAAAAAGTCGATTTGTTCTTTCAATTCCAGTTTCCTTCCCTTCGTCTATATTTTTTTCATCTTTTGCACTTAGCCCTATTACGCCAAAAAGTTTATCATAGCTAAACATGAATCCTCCAGATTCTTCATCATCAATAATAACCATTACTCTGTCGTACTCTAAACCTTTAACACCTTGATGTGTACCAAATTTTGAATTCTCTGACAAATATGTATCATATTCCCTAACCTGAGAGAAAGAGCTTAATAATGCAGAATCCCAGGCATTTAATATTTCATCTGAGTTATCTTCTTCATCAGGCATCGCATTATCCTCTCTCGATGCAATCGGCAACAAACTTTCAGGGATAGCAAATAATTGAGTTTGATAAATATTCTTCAGTACTGCTAACAAGCTTGGATTTTTATTGTTGCTAAACAATAAAAATAAAGACGACAGAGCATCATTAACTTTTCTTATGTCTTTAACTTGGTTTGAACTTTTTTGTAATGTTTCTTTTTTAAGAAACCTACTGTGTTTCTTTACTATCCTCGCCAATTCGAATTTATCATCACTTTCAAAAGCATTTACTAGTGGCAGAATTATTTTAGTAAAGAAATTCACACTACCTAATGAGCCATCGAGTAAACCTGTCTTTAATTTACTTACTTTATATAATGGCACAAAGAAGTCTAAGAAGCCCATTCGGCGTGCAGCCATGTGGTGTTCAAGAATCAGGGTTTTAATTTCATGTTCTTCAGAATCAGAATCCCATTTTAAATCTTTAGTAATTATAGACATTCGGCTAGAAATATTTTTTTCTACTTCTTTTTTATCAAGCCCCCTGTTACATATAAAAAAACGTACTACTCCCTCTTCCTTTTCTTTCCTTGGAATTTGTTCTTGCCCATCGACATCTTTTCTAATGTTATTTATTAATGAGATGATACGCTTATTTGAACGATGATTCATCTTTTTTTCTGGTTGTATCATATCAGAAGGAAGATTTCTGCCTAAATTCTCTTTACCATCTGTGTAAATTCTTTGCATTGTATCTCCAAAAAGACCCAAGGAAAATGTATCCTTTTTTCTTTCCTGTAATTGAAAGAATGAATCTACAAGATCTTTCTTCGTGTCTTGACTTTCATCTATTAATACAATTGGGTATTTACACACTAGTATATCTTGCATTAATTCCTTTTGATTAATGAAAAATGCAGCAATACTAATAACTTCTGTATGATTCAATGAATCTTTTGTAATATTATCACCATTGGGATTATATGTGAATTTCACAATTTTCTCCAAATTCGTATACCTTTTGCTCTTAGAGGATATTTTCTTCGCTCTATCTTGTGAAGTTTTATTTTGCAAGTTCCTACTTTTCCCTTGTTCTGCTTCAAGTTTTGAAATTTCGGCTTGTAGGTTATTTTTCAGCCAAAGTTTAATATCATCACTGAAATTTTTTATTAAGCCCCATGCAAAACTATGAATTGTGCTAACATGAAATATCGAACTATGTTTTAACCTATGTGTAATTTCATCTGCTGCTGCATTTGTATAAGTAATAATAGCAATTTTTTTTCTTTCTAGGCGAAATTGTTTACCATATTGGATTTCAAACCTTTCTAATACATTGACCAATGACCTAGTTTTTCCAGAACCTGCACCAGCAAAAAGAAAAAAGCTTTTAGGAGCCTCTAGTTTAAGGCAATCAAAAATTACATCATCTACTCCATTGTCAATATTATTGTCTATCGTCTGAACAGTCATTTTTGAGGTCTTTATTTAGTTGACAATCCCTTATCTATATTTAATAACTGTTTTTCAAGCCATATCAACCCTTGTTTTATATAATCAGGTTCTTCTATGTTATTAGGTTCTTCAAAAAATAGTAGTTCAAGGGCAAATTCAGCTTTTTTTGCTCCATCAGCAGTTATAGCTTCATACATTTTCTTTGCAGATTCTTTAATATTGGGTTCAGTGGCAGCTAAATGCATCTTTTTCATTAATCCTGTGGATTCAGATATATTTTTAAAAATACCCCTATTCTCCATTACTAAAGAATCCTCAAATGTATATGGATAGATTTCAACATCTTGATTCCTATCAGAGACCTTAACTGCTTTTTGATAAGCTACTCTAATTGGTAACGAAGCATGTACTTTTTCGGACTCTTTAAGGTTTAAAATTGTATCTAGGTCTTCTTTAAGAGGTAACCATTTCTTTAATGTGTCATTACCAGTTCTATATTGTTTTGCCTTTTCTGGTTGAACCTTACCATTACTAACATCTTTTTTATTTATAGAGTCTAAGTCTGTTATGACAAGCGTAATTATTCCAAGATTTTCAATTAAAGATTTAAGCCTATGTGCATGACTCCCTCCAATCTCAAGTATTGAGATATAACAACTATTTAAATTTGAACTTTTCTTAATAAAGTATGGAACAAGCATTCGCTCAACAGGCCCTTCAACCATTATAACCGCATCCGCAAAAAACAAATCACAATGAGTGGTTTTAAGATACCTTATTGCAAAACGAGTTGACTCATTTACCGTTCCAAATGTTTCAGATAAGTTAATAACAGTTGACGTATTAACATCTCCATTGTCTGCATTTAACCTTTTAAAATATCTTAGTGATGCAAAATCTACTTCGTGAGCTATATGATTAGAATGTGTACTAATTAATAACTGAGTAGAGAAATTATCATTTACTTTAAGGTTTTTATTATTTCGCAGAACCTTATAAGCATGGTTAATAAACACTTGCTGAACCTGTGCATGTAAATGCGCTTCGGGCTCTTCAATTAAAACTAAATGTAATGGTTCGAAATCTACATCATTAGAGGTGTCAGGTGTTTGTTTAAAGCTTTTGCCTACTTGCATCCATTCATCCCGAAACCTAATTAATTTAAAAATTATTGAGATTAGATTTTGATAACCTAATCCATTATATTTTTCAGGCAAGCTTAGCTCGGGTTGATTATCATCTAAACTATATTGAACTGAAGAATCATGATTTAAGCTTTCAACGGTATTAAATCTACTTGATAGAGTAATCTTGGGGTTTCCAAAGCCTGGATAATTTAGAAGTTCCAATTCCCCTAAAGAATCTTTGAAGCTTTCTTTTAAATTGGCATCAAATATATTTTTTGCTTCTTGTATTGCTTTTAATGCTTCAATATCATTTGGCGTAGGATTTTCAAATGGGTTAAGATGCTTATCGTAATAACCTCTTAATTGACTAGACAAGTTTTTAACATTTGATAATTCTGCTTCTTCTGGATTTGTCCCTGAAAAACCACGTTGTGCATTTATAATATCAACTTTGATTAAACCTGCAAATGCATCAGCCTCTAAAGGAACATTTGTCACCGGCAGTTTTTGTACTTCATTATTTAGTTCAGGATTTAGCAAATATGCTTTGACTGAGAAAAAATTATTAATCTTTTTATCCAGAAAATCCCACAAATCCTTAGGCCACATTTTAAAATCAGCCTTCTCTGATTTATTTGCCTCTAAAATTAATTTTACATTATTAAAGTTTGATGCAAATTCAATATATAGCTCCTCTATAACATTAGGCTCAAATCGTAAACGAACTCCAAGTAAACCACCAGCCCAATCTAAAGTTGGAATCAAATGATGTACATAATGAATTTCGTTTGACTTTACATTTAGCCATACATCAATCGTAGGCAAAAGACCTTCCCATTGTTCAATATTGAGGTTTAGGTCTTTTTTTTCTTTGGTTTTAATCCATTTTTCTCCTATTGAATTTATTGTTTTCCAATTAGAAAGAGTAAAATCTCTTGTGTCAAATTTATTCTTTGATTTTAAAAATAGTATCAAAGCATCCATCGCACTGGTTTTGCCACTATTATTGGCACCAACCAAAAGTGTTTCCTTCCGTGAAAAATCAATTCTACATTTCTTAAGCTTTCTAAAATTTTGGATGTCTATAAATTCAATATTCATAATCTGATTTTATGTGGTTGGGTTTGGGTTCTCTAATTCTAACTAACGGAAACCTTTCAAAATTCCCTTAAAACTTTAACCGTTGGCTTAAAAAATCAATGATTTTACCATAGGGGAATTACCGCCAATTTGTTTATATATTCACAAAACATGTCAGTTATTGCCAAATATTGGAGGTATTGTACAGGATTATTGTCTTCTATTATTTTTCAAAATAATAAAGCCTGTCAAATTTATGAAAAACAAGCAGTAAGTAATAAAATAGACTAAAGTAAAATATGAAGCAAACATAAAATAGAATAGGTCTACATAATTATGATGCTTCGACAGGCTCAGCAACCTAACTTCGACAGTATTTCGACGAGCTCAATGCGACGTATTTCGACAACACTTCGGCTCGGCTCAGTGCGGCGGCTCGGTGACCAGGTTCAATGCAGCGGCTTGTTTTTATGATGTAGATTCAGACCTCTTTTTCTCTCTCTCCTTTGACTCCTCCAATAGTTTTCGGGACAGGAACCTAAAGGGAGTGTGCTATACCTTACACAAGCAACTTTATTTTAAATTAGTGGTAATCCGTGTTAATTAGTGGTTTAAATATTCAGTAAACTTATTTGGCTTGTTTCATACCAATTATATATTCTGTAAATTATATTTCTAAATTTATATTTCCGGACGCACATGAAAGAAAATGATGATAGAATCAAATCCAAATTTGAATAAGAATGTTTTACTGGCTGTTACCATGGCATCCAACTTCCTGAATCCCTTAATGGGTGCTGCCGTAAATGTCGCTTTACCCAG
>JAEINW010000304.1 GCA_016342715.1 Salinivirgaceae bacterium
TGGTGATTTGCATTTGCGAAAAAGTGGTGAAAACCAATTGCGAAAAATTGGTGATTTTAAATTTGCTATTTACAATCGTTCCCTTTTATAAGCTTCCAATTTATTTTCATACTCCTCAGTGTAAACAATTTTCCAATCTTTTGCTTTTGAAGTAAATCCTTTATGTTTTGATAAATGTTTTCCTAACCTGATCTCAATGCTTCCATCGGTGTATCCGATATAGTATTTATCTAATGATTCTGAATAAAGAATGTAAAAGGTTGACATGGGCACAAATAAAAATAGCCATCTTAAAAGATAGCTATAATTTTGTGGGCGATGAGGGATTCGAACCCCCGACCCCTTGGGTGTAAACCAAGTGCTCTGAACCAACTGAGCTAATCGCCCCAATATTTTTAGAACTTTTATTATTTGCAATTTTATCAATTCAAAATAGTTGAGATTTGAA
Organism: Salinivirgaceae bacterium; assembly: GCA_016342715.1. Classification (GTDB taxonomy): domain Bacteria; phylum Bacteroidota; class Bacteroidia; order Bacteroidales; family SZUA-534; genus JAEINW01. The sequence continues at coordinate 449 of JAEINW010000304.1, forward strand.
CCCCAACCCTCCCGATGTAATCGGGATGCTCTGAACCAACTGAGCTAATCGCCCCAATATTTTTAGAACTTTTATTATTTGCAATTTTGTCAATTCAAAATAGTTGAGATTTGAACCCCAACCCTCCCGATGTAATCGGGATGCTCTGAACCAACTGAGCTAATCATCCGAAAAATAATATTTCGGTAATTTAACTGTGGGCGATGAGGGATTCGAACCCCCGACCCCTTGGGTGTAAACCAAGTGCTCTGAACCAACTGAGCTAATCGCCCGAACTTTAAAAGAACCTTGCTTTTTTTTAAAAGCGTTGCAAAGATAATTCTTGTTAAGAATAATGCAAATTATTTAACGATATTTTTATTTAATAATTTCATTCTAAATAAACAACACAATGCATGTGGTTAAATACCATGTTTTTAGATACAAAAAAAATATTTACATTAAACTTCGCGAACGACATCTAACAATGGTTCAATACGAACTCCTGTATTTCCTTTGTTGGTATATTCAAAACGACTTAAAACATAGCGCATGGCTTCCTTTCGAGCTAATTCACGATCGTTTCCATTAACAATCACCCAAGGACAGAAATCAGTAGAGGTCTTATTAAACATTATGTCTTTATAATAGGTAAACTCATCCCATTTTTGCTGAGCCAATGTATCAACACTGCTAAGTTTCCACTTTTTTAAAGGATTCGTTTTTCGTTCTTCCAATCTTTTTTCTTGCTCCCCATTCTTGATTGAGAACCATAGTTTAATAATCTGCAATTCGTCTTCAACTAGCATTCGTTCAAGAGGCACTACCTGACGCATAAATATTTTATACTGTTCATCAGTACAAAATCCCATTACAGGTTCTACAACCGCTCTATTGTACCAGCTCCTATCAAATAGAACCATTTCACCCGGAATGGGTAATTCTTTAATGTAGCGTTGAAAATACCATTGACCTGTTTCCACTTCAGTTGGTTTAGGTAAGGCAACTACTCTATAAGCACGTGGATTAAGAAAACGAACAAATCTCATGATTGCTCCACCCTTTCCAGCAGTGTCACGTCCTTCAAAAATTATAACAATACGCTTTCTGGTTTCTTGTAACCATAATTGCAACCAAACCAACTCCGTTTGGAGATGAATGTATTCAGGATCATTTTCTAATGAATGCAAAGGCATAATCATATAAATATTTATCTCAAATATAGTAGGAAAAAGCATTCGAAATTATACTATTCATTAAAATTTTTATCGTTAAAATAAAATTTAAAAAGGGTGTCTGTTAATAGACACCCTCTTTTCAATTAATTGCATTATTTTATTAGATTTTCTTCAATCAACTATCAATATTACCAGAGCTTTGAAGGATATTTACCTGCTTCAACCAATTTATTCAATTTTTCAACAGTTGCCGACCGGTCTTCCTGATAAGTAACACCGAACCAATTGGCTTCCGATTGTAATACTTTTGAATTCACTTTTCCTTCTTTCATTAAATCGTCAACCACAAAGGGAATATAGAATTCAGCTTTTAAATTATCGGCGTTTGCCTTTACAAAAGCAGTGAATTTTTCATTTAAATGATCAAATATATTTGGATTAAAACCCCAAAAATTCATCGACACAACATCGTTTTCAGTTAATGGGAATTTCGTTTCATTCTCTTTATAGGTAATTTGACCGTTTTCTTTAGCAATGCTTGTGCGCTCATTCACTTCAACCAAAAATTCATTTTCATCAATTTTGCATACCCCACGTGAAACTGAACCAAAATCGCTTAATGTTTTGCCCAAAAGATAGCCACACATAGCGTAGGTTTTTTCATCAGCCTGAGTAGTTAAAAATTTAGACATTTCGGTATAAGCTTCAGCTCCATAAAAATCATCAGCATTAATAACAGCAAAAGGTTCTTTAACGGCATCTTTTGCAACTAAAATAGCATGTCCCGTACCCCAAGGTTTTTCTCTTTCTTTATTAAAACTTAGGCCTACCGGAATATTGTCTAATTCTTGAAAAACCAATTCAACCTCAATTTTTCCTACTAATTTTTCTACAAATATTTCTTTGAATTCTTTTTCAAAACTTTTTCTAATCACAAATACTACTTTCCCAAATCCAGCTCTTATGGCATCAAAAACAGAATAATCCATAATGGTTTCGCCTGATGGTCCTAAAGTGTCTAATTGTTTTAATCCTCCATATCTACTGCCCATTCCGGCAGCAAGTATTAATAAGGTTGGCTTCATATCTCTATCATTTAATATTGGAGGGCAAATTTAATATATACTAGCATAATAACTATATGAATAGAATTAATAATTGCTTAATTACCGCAAGTTTTATAAAAAGTAATCGTCTATCTTTATACTAACGAAAGAAAATTGTCATTGATTAAAGAATTAAAAAGCGGATCAGAAGCAGCTTTTCGAGAGCTTGTAGAAACATATAAAAACAAAGTGGTAAATACCTGCTTTGGTTTTGTACATAACTACGAAGATGCCGATGACATAGCCCAAGAAGTATTTATTGAAGTTTTCAAATCGATTAAATATTTTAAAGAAGATTCAAGTCTATCGACGTGGATATACAGAATTGCCACAAATAAATCGTTAGATTATTTAAGAAAAGTTAAGCGACAAAAAAGATGGTCTGAACTAACAAGGTTATCTCTAAGTTCAAATGAAAGTATTAGCAATTTGCTTACAGATTCAAAAACCCCATTTGATATTATGGAAGATAAAGAACGCTTTGCTGCATTAAATACAGCGATTGATAAGTTAGCAAACAATCAAAAAGCAGCATTTACCTTGCATAAATATGAAGAATTGAGCTATAAAGAAATTGCGGATATATTAGATACCAGTTTATCGTCAGTAGAATCGTTAATACACAGAGCAAAAAAAAATTTACAGAAATACTTGTTTAATTATTACAAAAATCAATAAATTTTAAAATTAAGCGCAAGTTTAAAATTACAACATCGTCAAAAGAACAATAGAAAGAAATAAAATGAAAAATAAAGCGGACATAGAAAGAGAAATAGAAAAAACCATAAGCCTTTTGGATGGTAAAAATAAAATGAAAGCTGATGCTTTCTTTTATACAAGATTATCAGCTAAAATGGAACAAACAGAAAGTAATTTTTCTTTTGAATGGTTATTGACATCTCCTTGGCTAAAACCACTTATTGTTGCATTTGTACTTTTTATTAATATTATTTCTATTTCACATTTAATTAAATCAGATGATCGAGAATTAACAAACGATGACGTGGTTAGTTTGTTTAATGAAGAATATTTTATGACTCAATCAACGGATTCGTATTTAGTAATTAACGAGGACTTATAATGGATATTATAAAACGAAATAGAATATTAACATGGACGGTTATAGTTCTTCTAATTACGAACCTTGGTATTATTGGAACCATTTGGTATCAATCGATTGATTATAAAAAAAATGTTAATCTTGATACAAGGAATAGAAGAAATGAAAGAAATAATGGCAAATTCTTAATTGATGAACTTAATTTAAATAATGAACAAATTAATTATTACAAGCAATCTAAATCAAAGCATTACACAGACATTCAAGTGGTTACCGATAGTATTCGCTCATATAAACGAAAGATACATGATGAATTATTCAAAAAAGATCCAGACACTCAATATATACAGCATTTAACAGACTCCATCGGTCGTTTAAATGCAGAATTTGAAAAACTAAACTATGCTCATTTTCTTGAATTGAAAGAGTTTTTAAACAAAGAACAACTCATGCAATTGAAAGAAATTATGAATAATAAATCGTTTACTGGAGATAGGCATAAACATCGTCATCGCAATAATAAAAGAAACTAGTAAAGTAAGATAAAATACAGAATATTAAATAGATAAGTTATCTATAAAGGAAAGGTACAATCAAAAATTAAATAATAATATAAACATTTTAAAACTTAAAATTATGAAAAATTTAAAATTAACATCACTTTTGGTAAGTGCACTATTTATATCAACAGCAACACTAAATGCCCAAAACTTTTATAATTGTGATGGTCAAGGAAATGGTAGACAAAAAACAGGATATCAACAAAACTCAATGAACAGAGGTGAATATATGGCAAACCTCCTTGAACTATCCGATGAGCAAAAGGAAAAAATAGAATCCTTACGATTAAATCACCAAAAACAAATACTTCCCTTAAAAAATGAATTGGGAGAAAAACAAGCTAAAATGAGAACGCTTAACACCGCTGAAAATACAGATACGAAAGCTATAAATGCTTTAATAGATGAAATGGGTGTAATTAAAACTAAAATGGCTAAAATAAGGGCAGCTCATAAGCAAGATGTCAGAAGTACTTTAACAAGTGATCAACGAGTTATTTATGATTCTCATATTGGAAGAAAAGGGCAAAGAGGAAATAGAGGACAAGGTCATAAGGGAAATCGTGGAAATAATTGTAGATGGTAGAAAATCAATCTAGAAAACATAAAAAAAGTGAGTATTACTCACTTTTTTTATGCCATTTTTTTTGATAAAAGCCAGCAACGCCAGCTATATTCTCCTGAGCTATTTAATACTACATAAAACTTTAGTTTTCTTACCCCTTGCCCAATGCTGAATTAAGAAAGACCTTCAGGCATTTACTCATTATTCCCTCTCAGTCCTTCGGACAGCTCTCCCAATAGAGCACTTTCGCTGAATAAGCTTTTACTAGTTGTAAATATTAATTAAGGACTATACCACATTTCAATCGAAAAGTGTACCACTTATTAACAAAATGAATGATTAAAA
>JAEINW010000305.1 GCA_016342715.1 Salinivirgaceae bacterium
TTGCAGAAATCAATAAAAAAAACTGGCAGGGTTTCATCGGAATAACTGGCAGGGTATCATCGGAATATCAAGAATATACCAAAAATAAATGGACTGATGCCAGGCATTTTGACCTTTGTTTAGATAGCGGTAAAATTGGACTTGATAAATGTGTTGACATCATTTACCATTACATGGATTCAATTTAACAAAAATATATTTTCTCAGGTAAAGAGCTTAATCAACCCTATTGGATTACCAATAGTTGAAGAAGATAATAGTACGATTGTTGATTGTATTGAAAAAAGAGCTTTTGGGAGAAGGAAGATAAAATGGCAGAGTATGTGATTTGTTGAAAATCATGTAGAAAACACACAATTCGAGTTTTCTACATGATTTTTGAATTTTATTTGCGAATTATTTTTCCGCTGGCAATTCCATAATTGGTATAGATACGATAAAAATATATTCCTGAATTTACTTGTGATAAATCGACTGAGAAATTCGATTTTTTACTCAGTTTTTGCTGAAGAATTAGTTTTCCTTGTACATCATAAACAGCAATTTTATTTGCAACTATATCTTCTTGTTGAGTTTTAAATTCGGCATAATTGGTAACCGGGTTTTTTATCAAAGATATGCTATTATTTATGAATGCTGTATTTTCGGAAATTCCGCTTGTGTTAGCAGCTTTGTTGTCAACAATAGCTTTCATACAGAAATTACCTGAATTGAGCCATAAAGCATCTCCTTCGCTATAAAAATCAATCCAGCTTCCTTCTGTGTTTTTAAAAAAACTTTGTCCTGTTTGAGCTGATGATTCCACAATAGTTCTTGTGTTAGTTCCACCTAGTAATACAGGAACATCCGAAGTGCGGTCGAATGGCATTCCTCCCTTGTCAAGATTAAGGTAAATGTAAAAATCATTACCTTGTGTAATACTAACAACTTCATCTAAATCGAAGGTGTGAAAGCCGGTATGGTCAATTGATCCAGATATTTCGGCTAACAGGTTTGTCAGTTCAGCACCGTTAAAATCATCGTACACTGCAGCTGTATAGTTTACAGTATCGTCGGCAGTAAAAAAACTGAGCGATTTTATTTCAATTGTATTTTCAGCTGTAAAGGCATTGATGGCTTCGTTAACGCCCGATTTCGTATCTCTCCAACCGTGATAATCATGATAATAAATTGTGTCGAAGAACTGTTCAACAGTATTAATCATCGATATGGCACCCATTTCAGGTTCTTGCCCAGACCATTTGTCGTAGTATGATATCCAGAAATACCCATCGTTACCCCAATAAATATCCCAACTGTTTTTGCAAAGCCATGCACCTGATTCTGGCGCCTGAGTTTGTTTGTTGTCATCCCAGCCAATAATTGCAATAGCGTGGTTTGGCAACATGTCACTTGTTGGTGGTTGATAGTGGATGTAATTTGAAATAAATTGATTGTCGTAAGCCATACAGGTTCCCATGACTCCATTATCCATAATTTTTTGTTTCAATACATTTATTCGCTCCAGGTTTTCTCCAGCTATGTACCACTCAATATCGCGTACATAAAAAAATGTATAATCTGAGTTGTAATTTTCCGGGGTATTGCTGTGCCAGTTACCCTCAACACCATCTTTTACAGAACCATTGCCCCGTGCTAGATAAGCTGCGGTTACCCGATAATCACCTCCCATGTGAACTTCAAGTCCGCTTCCCGATGTGGGTTCAATGTCGGCATTGTAATTATCGTTAAATCCATTCCACCAATCAAGGTGATATTCTGCTAGGTTTGGCGGATTATCAAGTCCTGAAGTTTCCCAGTTGCCATTCATCAATAAGTTTCCTTCTATTGCTGCCATTGCACCATGGGTCCAGCAAGTTCCGTCGATTTGTGATTTTACTGGTGAAACATAATTTTTTCCATTGTAGTTACGAAGATCAAATTCTTCTGGTATTTGTGCCGATTTGTTGTCAACAATAGCTTTCATGCAGAAATTACCTGAATTGATCCATAAATCTTCTCCTTCATAATAAAAATCTGTCCAGCTCCCTTCTGTGTTTTTATAAAAACTTTGTCCTGTTTGAGCTGATGATTCAACAATAGTTCTTGTGTTAGTTCCACCTAATAATACAGGAACATCCGAAGTGCGGTCGAATGGCATTCCTCCCTTGTCAAGATTAAGGTAAATGTAAAAATCATTACCTTGTGTAATACTAACAACTTCATCTAAATCGAAGGTGTGAAAGCCGGTATGGTCAATTGATCCAGATATTTCGGCTAACAGGTTTGTCAGTTCAGCACCGTTAAAATCATCGTACACTGCAGCTGTATAGTTTACAGTATCGTCGGCAGTAAAAAAACTGAGCGATTTTATTTCAATTGTATTTTCAGCTGTAAAGGCATTGATGGCTTCGTTAACGCCCGATTTCGTATCTCTCCAACCGTGATAATCATGATAATAAATTGTGTCGAAGAACTGTTCAACAGTATTAATCATCGATATGGCACCCATTTCAGGTTCTTGCCCAGACCATTTGTCGTAGTATGATATCCAGAAATACCCATCGTTACCCCAATAAATATCCCAACTGTTTTTGCAAAGCCATGCACCTGATTCTGGCGCCTGAGTTTGTTTGTTGTCATCCCAGCCAATAATTGCAATAGCGTGGTTTGGCAACATGTCACTTGTTGGTGGTTGATAGTGGATGTAATTTGAAATAAATTGATTGTCGTAAGCCATACAGGTTCCCATGACTCCATTATCCATAATTTTTTGTTTCAATACATTTATTCGCTCCAGGTTTTCTCCAGCTATGTACCACTCAATATCGCGTACATAAAAAAATGTATAATCTGAGTTGTAATTTTCCGGGGTATTGCTGTGCCAGTTACCCTCAACACCATCTTTTACAGAACCATTGCCCCGTGCTAGATAAGCTGCGGTTACCCGATAATCACCTCCCATGTGAACTTCAAGTCCGCTTCCCGATGTGGGTTCAATGTCGGCATTGTAATTATCGTTAAATCCATTCCACCAATCAAGGTGATATTCTGCTAGGTTTGGCGGATTATCAAGTCCTGAAGTTTCCCAGTTGCCATTCATCAATAAGTTTCCTTCTATTGCTGCCATTGCACCATGGGTCCAGCAAGTTCCGTCGATTTGTGATTTTACTGGTGAAACATAATTTTTTCCATTGTAGTTACGAAGATCAAATTCTTCTGGTATTTGTGCCGATGCAAAAAATACAATGACTACGAACAATACAGTTTGGTAAATTCTTTTCATTTGATATTTGTTTAAAGTGTTTAATTTTAGTCGCTTTAAAGAGGTGTTTAATATTATTTCTATTCTCAAATGTAATTAATTATTTTAAATCATTAAGACCATAATTTAAGGAGCCCTTGTGAACTAAAATTATTTTGTCGAACTGATCCTTCGATTTCGCTCAAGATATCATGATAATATTCCTCGCTTCTTGGGGAAATAATAATAAAACTAACCTAAAGCCGTTTTTTAAGATGCTAAGCGCTTATTATTATTATTATTATTATTAAATGGTTTGAAAATAACAAGCTGCTTTCTTTAAATAAACAAAAATCCCAAAGCTTCGGTACTCTAGAAGAATATTTGTTTCAATGTAGTTTACTTAGTGCGATTGTATTGATTGTTTTGTAGCCTAAAGCCTTAACCATGTGCGCTTTCGCTTTTAGAGCCTGACTGGCAGCTAGTTTGGGATTTAGGGGCGTGTGAAAGGATATTGTTTTCTTAACTAAAACGACATCGATTAACATATTCTAAATATTTAACTATTTACATTATATTATGCTATTCAGCAGTATTTTTTTGTGAACTTTATGTAAATTTAGATGTTTAGTGAAGCGATAACATTAATGTTAAACAGATAAACCTTAAGTCTATAAACAATTAATTATATGAAAATACATGAATATCAGGCAAAAGAAATTTTTGCCGAGTATCAAATTCCAGTTCAAACATTTTTTGTTTGCAAAACAGTGGATGAAGTTGTAAATGCTTTTGATAAATTTGGTGGTCCGGTTGTTGTTAAAGCTCAAGTTTTAGTTGGAGGTAGAGGTAAAGCTGGCGGAATAAAATTTTGTGATTCAAAAGAAAAGGCAATAGAGGCAGCTACTTCAATTATAGGTATGGATATAAAAGGATTAACTGTTGAAACCGTTATTGTTTGCTCTGCTGTTGATATTGCTGATGAAATTTATGTGGGATTAATTACCGATAGAAATACAAAATCGGTATTATTAATGGTAAGTGCCGAAGGGGGTGTTGAAATTGAAGAAGTTGCAAAAACAAATCCTGAAAAAATAATTAAAATACCCATTGATCCTCAAATAGGATTATTACCTCATCAGGCACGCAATGTGTTTTTCAAAGTTATGAAAAATGGAAATCATGTGCGTCAAGCGGCTGATATTTTAGTAAAATTATATAAGGTATTTATTGAAAAAGATTGCTCATTGGCAGAAATCAATCCTTTGGTTATTGATAAAAATGATAAGGTAATTGCTTTAGATGCAAAAGTTAATTTTGACGATAATGCAATGTTCCGTCATCCTGATTATGAAGCTTTGGCTGATTATACCGATGATGAAAAATTGGAAGTAGAAGCAAATGAAAGAGGTTTAAGCTATGTAAAGTTAGATGGTGAAATTGGCTGTATGGTTAATGGAGCTGGTTTAGCAATGGCTACTATGGATATGATTAATCTTTATGGTGGAACACCAGCAAACTTTTTAGATATTGGCGGTAGCTCGAATCCTCAAAAGGTAATTCATGCCATGGAATACTTAATGAATGATAAAAATGTTAAGGCTGTTTTAATAAATATTTTTGGTGGAATTACCCGTTGCGATGATGTGGCTCGTGGCTTATTAGAAGCCTTTAAGCAAATGGATGTTAAAATGCCTGTGGTTATTCGTTTATCGGGAACCAATGCAAAAGAGGGTAAGGAGCTATTAAAAAACAGTAAAGAATTAATTACTGCCGATACTATGGCCGAAGCCGCCAAGAAAGTAATTGAAGCGGCAAAAAATGTTTGAAAGAATCAATATTAATAGATGTTAGTATCAAGATTCTTTAATATGAATCCTTAATACTCGTTACTCATTACTTGATACTCATTACTTAATACTCATTACTTAATACTCATTACTTGATACTCATTACTTGATACTCATTACTTGATACTCATTACTTGATACTCATTACTTGATACTCA
>JAEINW010000306.1 GCA_016342715.1 Salinivirgaceae bacterium
ACGTAGCGAATTTCATGGGGAATGGAATTACATTATTAAACCAAATTTGTAAACTTTAATTATTGACAGTTCCTAAGTAGTTAATATACAGCCTCTATAATTTTAAAAATAAATACACTTCATCCAGAATCTGTCCAAAAAGCCTTTGCGTATCTTTGTGTTATAGTTTTTATCAATTATTGCCGTAAAGATTCAGCAAGAACACACAAAACTGCATTAAAAAATACGATAACTTTTGAGACAAGTTCTTCCGTTAAAATAAAATAGAAAATCCTACCGTTATCATTTCTCTAACTTGCATCCCTTTTGAATTGTAATTTTCCATTAACACATTGCCTTGTTCATCAAAAACCGTATTACCTTCTTCATCAATAGATTTCCGCTCCTTAGTAACAAAAATATTATCGTCATATAAAATATTAGTTGAAATAGAAGCTCTAATAAAATCATTAACCGGCAAAATAAGTTTAAACTCCCAATCTAAATCAACATTTTCAGGATTTTCTAAATAGCTTGAAAAAAGCTCAAGCTTGTTTTGCATTATAATCTCATCCCAAATTTTCATTTTATAACTTGCTTTAAAAATGGCACCCATTTCGTGCCTTACCTTTTTATCAATATCCACTCCAAACTTCTCTTTAATACTTAAACTATCTATTAAAACATAAGTCGATTTTGAGGTAAGGGGTGATAAAAATAGGGTGGTGTTTTTATTCGGCTTATAATCTAAACCAAATGCAAATGTTAAATATCCTGGGCTCATAAATTCAGAAATCTGCTTGTCGAGTTTTATGTTACCTTCCCACTCATAAGCTTTTGAGAATTGCGATTTAAAATCGCCCATAATAGTAACAGAGTAATTGCCAAATACTTTTCTACCATATTTTGAATTCAAGTTAATTTTATCCTCATTGGTTCGCAATTGAATAGATGTATCCTTATATTCTCCTTGCCTAATAAAACCATAACTGAAACTTGCAATATTATCCCAAAAATATTTATCTCCTTTATATTTTGCATAGAGTTCAAGACCCGACAATAATGATATGGATGATTCCCCACCTTTTGCCCATTGATGTAAAGCAATTTGTGACATATCAACATTTGAATTTCCACCTAATATCCATCGTTGTTTGGGAGGATTGTAGGGTCTTCGTTTTAAGGTGAATTCACGCTTTATCTTATTTCTTTTATTCAATCCGCTAATGGCTTGCTTTGCCTTTTCGTCGGCATTATTAGTTATTTCTGGAGTATAATCAACCAACACCCGAAAGGAATTAGAATTGATATCCCGCACAACTGCTTGCACGTTATTGCCCCAATAATCGGTTAAATTTATGGGAACCATTTCTGGACTATTATTGTACAATTTCAATAATAAAGAATCACCTTCTAAATCAACAATGTAAAAGTTTGAAGTGTCTCGGCGTATTTGCTTTACCCAAGAAATATATCTACTATTTTGAAATTTATCAATCACAAAATTCAACGATTTTAATATAGTATCGTTGTATGGCTCATAAGAATGTAGAATACTGTCAAAATTAATGGTATCCATATAAGCAACCGTTTCAAGCACCTCTAAAAATATAGAATCGCTTGAAGATATGCTACTGGTATCAGCTATTTGCTCCAATCGTTTTCGTTGCCAATAATCTGCAAGAAATTCTTGACGTAATTGGTTTAACTTTTCAACAGTATCGCGAAATGGAATTAATTTTTTTGTTTGATTTAGTAATGAATTGTTTTTTATTAAATTATCAATTTCATACAATGTTAATTTCAAAGAATCATTTTGTTCAAAAGGCAGTAAATAATTATAAGATTGATAAAATTGCGAATCGATTGAATTTTTTGGGGGAAACTTTTCGAAATAAGTTTCAATGTAATTAAAGTAATCTATTTTAGGAACCGAATCAATATTAACTATTTGTGAAAAGCTTAGGTTTCCGGTTAATATAAATAATACGAAGATTAAAAACTTACTATTCATAATTGAAATTAACTATAATTGTGAAAGGCAAAGAAACTAAAACCCATACATGATTGCAAAGAAAAAGAGAAGTGATTAGCTTCTCTTTTATATTTTAATTTGAATGTTACCTACAATAAATCACTGGCCAATTCAGCCAGAACACTACGTTCTCCTTTAACTAAATTAACATGGGCAAATAAATCCTGACCTCGCATTTTATCAGTTAAATAACTAAGTCCATTGGAGTTAGTGTCCAAATAAGGGGAATCTATTTGTTGAATATCTCCCGTAAACACAATTTTTGTTCCCTCTCCTGCTCTGGTAATTATTGTTTTAATTTCATGCGGAGTTAAATTTTGCGCTTCATCAACAATAAAGAACACATTTGATAGGCTTCGACCCCGAATATATGCCAAAGGTGTAATCATTAGTTTTTCATCTTTTAGCAATTCCTCAATTTTACTAATCTCTTTGCTATTTGCTTTAAATTGATGTTTTATGACTCCCAAATTATCAAATAACGGAAGCATATATGGACCAATCTTATCATTAATATCACCTGGTAAAAACCCCATATCTCGATTTGCTAAAGGCACAATGGGGCGAGCTAAAAATATTTGATCGTACATGTGTATCTGTTGCAAGGCAGCAGCAAGAGCTAATAAAGTTTTTCCCGTTCCGGCTTTACCTGTAAGTGAAACCAATGGTATTTCTGGTCGCATTAATGCATCCATTGAAAATGTTTGCTCGGCATTCCGTGGTTCAATACCAAAAATTCTACGTTTTTCAACTCTATTAATTAGCTTTTGAATAGGATCATAATGAGCCAAAGCACTTTTACCCTCAGCTTTCAATATCATATATTCATGAGCAGTGATTTTATTTATAAAATTGAATTCTTCAATGGGAATGCCATCAAATTCCTGATAAAGTTTATTAATAACTTCAGGATTTAAGTTTTCAATGGTTTCAATACTCCTAAAAATATCATCAATATTCTGAACCTTATCTGTGGTATAATCTTCAGCATTAATTGCTAATGATTTTGCCTTTACTCGTAAGTTTATATCCTTTGTAACAAGAATTACTTTTCGTTTAGGAAATTTATTTTTTGTGTATTCAGCAATAGCCAAAATTTTATGATCGGCAGAATGCTCTGAAAATGAATTTTCAATTTCTTTTGAAAAAGGTTTTCCTGTTACTAAAAATAAGCGACCTCTTCCTTTTCCTAATTCTATACCATCTACCGGAATATCATTTTCAATTAAACTATCTAATTCGCGAGTAAACTCTCTTGCATTAAAATTTATTTGATCGTTTCCTTTTTTAAATTTATCTAATTCTTCAAGTGTAACTATCGGAATAATAATATCATTGTCCTGAAAATGATAAATACAACTAAAATCATGCAATAAAACATTTGTATCGAGAACAAAAATTTTCACATCGGTTTTTTTCATAATATTTGCTTTAGGGTTGATTTCTTACTAAAGTTAGAAAAAAGAAAATGTTTTTTACTTCATTCTAAACACTAAATTTAATAAATATCATTTATTAAAGTTTAATTAATGAATTTGATGAATTCATTTTATATTTTTGTAGGAAACGAAAAAAAAATGACATATACAGAAACTTTAGATTTCTTATTTGCACAGCTCCCTATGTATCAGCGTCAAGGAAAAGCTGCATACAAGGCTAATTTAGATAATACTCTTGCTTTTGATAACTATTTTAAAAATCCTCATAAAAACTTTAAAACTATACATGTAGCAGGCACAAATGGAAAAGGTTCTGTGTCGCATATGATTGCTTCTATTTTGCAAGAAGCTGGTTTTAAAACCGGTTTGTACACAAGCCCTCATTTAATAGATTTTAGAGAACGTATTAAAATTAATGGTGAAAAAATTTCCGAAAATTCAGTGGTTGATTTTGTAGATAAACACAAAGCTATCATAGAAGAAATTAAACCCTCATTTTTTGAAATGACGGTTGCCATGGCTTTTAATCATTTTTCGAATGAAAAAATTGATATTGCTGTTATTGAAGTTGGAATGGGCGGACGCTTAGATTCAACCAATATTATTAACCCAATGGTTTCAATAATTACAAACATTGGCTTAGATCATACCCAGTTTTTAGGAAATACTTTGGAAGAAGTTGCTCGCGAAAAAGCAGGAATAATTAAAGATGAAGTTCCGGTAATTATTGGTGAATTAAAAAATGAAACCAAAGAGGTTTTTACTGAAATATCTGGTCAACACAAAGCCCCTATATGTTTTGCTCCACGGCGGTTCTCAATTGGAAAAGCGAGTATTACAGAAAATTGTCAACAAATTATTTTAAAAAATATCCAAAGCGGAACCTCATGGAATATAAAATTAGACCTATTGGGAAGTTACCAAGAACAAAATACGATAACGGTAATGGCTGCGCTACAAATATTAATTCCTAAACTTTCTATACCTAAACAATGTATAATTGACGGATTTGCAAATGTTATCAAAAACACTGAACTTTTAGGCAGATGGCAGATCATTCAAAACAAACCAAAAGTAATATGTGACACTGGTCATAACAAAGAAGGTATTATTTGTGTTGTTAATCAGCTCCGAAATGAAAAATTTCAAAAGCTTCACATAGTATTTGGAACTGTAGATGATAAAAATTTAGATCCAATTTTAACCCTTTTACCAGCCAATGCAAACTATTACTTTACAAAAGCTTCAATTCCCAGAGCATTAAATGAAAATATTTTAAAAGAAAAAGCAAATATTTTAGGATTAATAGGCAAATCGTTTGGTACTGTTATAGACGCTTACAAAACAGCATTACAAAATGCCAATGAAAATGATTTGATTTTTATTGGAGGTAGTACTTTTGTTGTTGCCGATCTTTTAGATTCTTTAAACAATGTGTAAGTAATAATTTAAAATTACTAATCAAGTAAATTAAACTTTTATAATACAACTAGAACTCATATTTAGGGCACAGATTATAAAAAGAGCGAAGAAGTTGATGCTACATATCTTGCGAAGAAAACGTGGTTTTTATTTATCAACAAACCCTAATGAACTAGGCCGTATTCTTAGACAAAAACAAGAAAAGTCGAAATATTTTAGCCTAAAAATGATTACGAGGCATTTACTAATTATTCCCTCTCAGTCCTTCGGACAGCTCTCCCAAGAGAGCACTTTCTCTGAATATGCTTTTACTAGTAATATATTAACTTATTAACTT
>JAEINW010000307.1 GCA_016342715.1 Salinivirgaceae bacterium
ATTATTCGCTAACGCTCATGAGAGAAGTTAACGAATGTTGAATTCAGATGGATTAAACAAAAAGAAAGAATAATCTTCCAACTTCTTAAATCGTTAATCCTTGTTCAATACCGTGCCTACCGGTAGGCACGGTTCAAAAACAATATATTTATAGAACCGAGGACAAAGGACTGCCTGCCCCGATTTTTTATCGGGGAGCTCAGCAAAGCTAAACTAAAGTAACTGCAATGAACCGAGCTTGCGAGCTCATCGAAGATAAATTGCAGGATTTTAACCTTTAAATTGATAATAAACATGGGGTTCCATGCTAATTGAAAAACAAATGTTTAACCTAATTTTATTCTAATGAAACAGTTTAAGAGAGAATATCAAATAAGTCAACTATCAGATGATTCAATTTGGGACGTAATTATTGTTGGTGGTGGAGCATCAGGTTTAGGTGCTGCTGTTGAATCAGCGACTCGTGGATTAAAAACATTATTACTTGAACAAGATGATTTTACCAAAGGAACTTCCAGTAGAAGTACCAAATTAGTTCATGGGGGTGTGCGATATTTAGCTCAAGGTAACATTTCGTTGGTATTAGAAGCATTACGTGAACGGGGTTTAATGAAGCAGAATGCACCTCACTTAGTAAAAGATCAGTCGTTTATTATTCCTAGCTACAAATGGTGGGTTAAGCCATTTTATACTATTGGACTTACATTGTACGATGTAATGGCCGGAAGCTTAGGTATGGGAAGGTCGTTGCCCTATTCCCGAAAAAAAACATTAAGTAAAATACCAACGCTAAAAACACAAAAGTTAAAAGGTGGTGTAGTATATCACGATGGTCAATTTGATGATGCCAGATATGGCATTAATCTTTGTCAAACTTGTATTGAAAATGGCGGAGTTGCACTTAACTATATGAAAGTTGTTGAGTTAACAAAAAACCACTCAAAAATATCAGGAGTTGTAGCTATTGATCAGGAAAATGACCAAAAATATATTTTAAAAGCTAAAGTTGTTATAAATGCTACCGGTGTTTTTGTGGATAATGTGGTGAAAATGGATAACCCGCTTGCTAAAGATATAGTATGTGTTAGCCAAGGAGTACACTTAGTGCTTGATAAGGAATTTGTACCCAATGATTATGCTATTATGATTCCAAAGACCAGTGATGGACGTGTCTTGTTTGCAGTTCCTTGGCATAATAAAGTAGTGGTTGGAACGACTGATATTAAAAAAGAAACAGCAGAACTTGAACCTGTTGCTTTGGAAGAAGAAGTTAATTTTATTTTAGAAACTGCGGGACGATTCTTAGCCAAAGCTCCCAAAAGATCGGATGTGAAAAGTGTTTTTGCAGGCTTACGTCCCTTAGCTGCTCCAATCGGAGAAGGAAAAAAGACTAAGGAGATTTCAAGAGGCCATAAAATTGTAGTGTCAGAATCAGGACTTGTTACAATTACAGGCGGTAAATGGACAACCTATCGTCAAATGGCTGAAGAGCTTTTAGATAAAGCTTCAAAAGTTGCCAAATTTGCTGTAAAAAAATCAGTTACTAAGCATTTGAAAATTCATGGATGGAAAGAAAATGTGAACCTTGCCAACCCATTGTATTTCTATGGGGCAGATCAAGAAGATATTAAAGAATTAATTAATAATGACAGTTCTTTAGGTGAATATGTGAGCGAAAAACTAAAAATAATAAAAGCTCAAATAGTTTGGTCAGTTGAAAATGAAATGGCGAGAACAGTTGAAGACTTTTTAGCCAGAAGAACCAGAGCTCTATTGCTAGATGCTCGTGAAAGTGTGCGAATGGCTCCTCAAGTTGCAAGTGTAATGGCTAAAGAACTTGGTAAGAGTGAAGCTTGGGAAATTAATCAGGTAAATGAATATAAAAATCTTTCAAAGAATTACATTTTAGATTAAAAGTTCTATTTTAGATTTATTTATAAAATACATATAATGGAAAAATATATACTGGCTCTAGATCAAGGAACGACTAGCTCCAGAGCAGTTTTAATAAATAAACAAGGACAAATTGTATCAGTCACTCAAAAAGAATTTACTCAATTTTTTCCAGAACCAGGATGGGTAGAACACGATCCCATTGAAATATGGTCGACTCAAGCCGGAATTGCCGCCGAAGTAACGACTAAAATGGGATTAAACGGAACGAATATTGCTGCCATTGGAATTACTAATCAGCGTGAGACAGTGGTGGTTTGGGATAGGAAATCGGGAAAACCCATATATAATGCCATTGTTTGGCAAGACAAACGCACGGCTGACTATTGCGACGAATTACGACAACAAGGAAAATCGGAAATGATCCGTGAAAAAACAGGCTTGGTTATCGATTCCTATTTTTCAGCAACCAAAGTAAAATGGATGCTCGACAATGTAGAAGGAGCAAGGCAAAAGGCAGAAAAGGGTGAATTGGTTTTGGGAACCATTGATACCTGGTTAGTTTGGAATTTAACACAAGGCGAATTGCATATTACCGATGTATCAAATGCTTCGCGCACGCTGCTTTTTAATATTAATACTATGGAGTGGGATAATGACTTATTAGAATTATTCACCATTCCTAAAAGTATGTTGCCCCAAGTAAAACAGTCAAGTGAAATTTACGGACATAGCAAATCAACACTTTTTGCTTCACGAATTCCCATTGCTGGTATTGCCGGTGACCAGCAAGCTGCTTTGTTCGGACAAATGTGCACCAAACCGGGAATGGTTAAAAATACCTATGGAACTGGTTGCTTTATGTTAATGAATATTGGCGACAAACCCGTAGTTTCAAAAAATGGTTTGTTAACCACCGTAGCCTGGAAAATTAATGGAAAAACTCAATATGCATTCGAAGGAAGTATATTTATAGGTGGAGCTGTGGTTCAATGGCTTCGCGATAGCTTAAGAATAATCGATACATCGGCCGATGTTGAAAAACTGGCTGCATCTGTTAAAAGTTCAGATGGAGTTTATTTTGTTCCGGCCTTTGCCGGACTGGGAGCTCCGCATTGGAATCAGCATGCACAAGGCACCATTTTTGGTTTAAATCGCGGTAGCACCGATGCTCACATTGCCCGTGCCGCTTTAGAATCTATTGCTTACCAAACCATGGATGTATTAAAACTAATGGAGGCCGATTCTGGAATTGATATCAAAGAACTTCGTGTTGATGGTGGTGCGACTATAAACAATTTATTAATGCAATTTCAGGCCAATGTATTAGATGCAGAAACCGTTCGTCCAAAAAATATTGAAACTACCGTAATGGGAGCTGCTTATTTAGCTGGCTTGGCAGTTGGATATTGGGAAAGTATTGATGAGATTCAAAAGATATGGGAATCGGATGTGCATTTTAAACCCGACGAAGAGCGAAGCCATTTTGAAAAAGGAATAAACGGTTGGCATAAAGCCATTGAAGCCTTGCAGTTTTGGGCTGGCTAAGATTCACATAGCAAAATAAGTAGATTCTTAAATCGAAACTAAATTTAAAGTAATTTATACTATATTTGAAACATGAATCAAAAAGGAGAAAAGCAATTTAATATTCTTGGAACTGCATTATTACTAATGTTCTTCTTCTTTATGCTAAGTTCTTTCGTAAATAACACAGGAAAAACTTATAGTGCTATTGCAAAAATTGAACTTGCAGAAAAAGTTTATTCTGATAATTCAAATTCAATTCAGGTCTCTTTTCTTTCCTTACCAGTCTTTCAAAAAGAATGGATATCACTTAATCATAGATTTAAATTCGCAAAGTCAGAATTAAATTCAAAAATGATTTTTGAAAGCCATCGAAGTATCAATTTTATCGGTTTATTGAATAGAAATTTTTTAGATTTTAAATCAAGAATTTTAAAGAAGCATCTTCATATTACTTTAAAAAGAGAAATCACTTTCCCTTCCATTTTAAGTTAATTATTTCTTGCAAATTAATTATTGCTCTCTATAAGGGAGTAAACTTATTTTAACTTAAAATATAAATCATGAAAACTATACTATATATAATAATAGCACTGTTTATTAGTGGGGCATTTATTTCAGCGTTTGTAAATAAACAGAACAATAAAACAACAATTGTACTTAAGTCAGAAAATCAAAATATTGATTCAATATCTTTAAAAAGCTCAGCGCACATTATTTCAAATCGTTTAAGTGATTTCGGTTGTGATAGTTTTATTGTGGATATAAATGAAAAATGGAATGTAATTAAAGTGACCTTAAAAAACAATTCTAATATTTCCACTATAAAACGCTTGATAACCCAAAAAGGAGATGTGGGGTTTTATGAAACTATTAATCGTAGAAAGTTTATATCAAGTGTTTACGACAGTAGGTATATTTTATCCATATTTAATGGCCTTGCTAAAACTAACGATGTTATTGGTTGCACTTCAAAGTGGAAAGTAAGGCGGGTAAATAAATTTCTTACAAAATTTGGTCTAGATAAATATTACAAATTTGCATGGTTTATTAATTCAGAGAATAGTGTTTGCAGTTTATATGCATTAAATGATGCTGAACATGGGAATGGTGTAATGTATGCTTCTGATATTGAAGATGTATTAGTTCAAACTATGAATAAAGGAATGTCAACAATACACATTAATTTTAAAAAGGAAGCCTCTAAAAAATGGGAAAATGTAACTTGGCATAATTTTAACAATCCCATTGCTGTACTAATTGATGGTCAGGTATTTACACCTGTAACAAAAACAGTATATAAAGCAGGAAATTGTAAGCTTACTGGAGAATTAAGTGAAAAGGATATGATGTATTTTATGGCAATAACCAATAATGGTATGTTATCAAATTCCTTTAAAGTAATTTGGTAAGTAAAAAGAGGCTGTTTATTCAGCCTCTTTTTCTATATTTTCAGAATCATTTATTTCTGCAGTTTCCTCTTGTTCTATAATTACTTCAGGTTCTTCAGGAACTTCAACAATATTATTCTGAACGGAATAAATCTAATTTTTCAGTAATTAAATTTCATTAAAAAAGAGAACTAATGGAAATATTAGAGAATATTGATACGAAGGAAAATATTAGCATAATACTTTGGAAGATGCAACTTGAAAATTAAATAAGGTTCTGTAATGAAGAAGCATTTTATAAATTAATTGGATAATCCGGAGCAAACCCTGCCACTCATTCCGATGATATGCTGCCACTGATTCCGGTCAAAGGCTGCCAC
>JAEINW010000308.1 GCA_016342715.1 Salinivirgaceae bacterium
AAGCTAAACTATGCAAGGCTTTCAGCCTTAGTTTTTTTTATTAAAACCAATTTAGGTATTTATAAGGATAACCATATTAAAAAATACTCTACATTATAATTTATAGGATAATGCCTGGGGTGTTATCCTTTCTATTTATCGTTCTCGCGTATCTTTTTTTGTAGTTTGTTTTGTTTTAATTGTTACAATATACGATGAATAAATACCCATGCTGCCATAATAGGTAACTGTACCGAAGAAACCACGACGCTTAGTTATTTCATAGTCAGTTAAATTATCAATTTGCTTTATTTTTTGCAGGGGTACCATATCCCAAAACAGATTAATCTCCTGATCAACCAACAGCGTTTTAGGCTTGCCATCAATACTTTCATAATTTCCAAATTGCTCCTTTGTAACCATACAAGAAGTTATTGAAAACAATAGTAATATAAATAGAAAAGAATTTTTTACTTTCATAATTAAACAATAGTTAATGATACAAATAAAATATCGAAAAACATATAACTATGGATTTTCTTTATTGATGGGCTATTCATTTGTTAGTATTACCCTCTTTTTAGTATTATTATTATTTTTCACCAAAATTAATGTTTGTAATTAAATTAATATTTCTATTTTGTTCCCACCTGAATACACCAAAACTAATAAATGATGAATTATATTTTATTTGATGATAAAACTTGGGAACAATTGCTACCATTAACTTACACCCGTCCTGTTGCTGAAGTAAGAGTGGGAATTTTAACCATAAAGGAAAAATGGGAGAAGTATTTGCAATCGACTTGTTCCTATTTTACAAAAGAATATTTACAAGAAAAATTTCCTTCTGAAATTGAAGAAGACAATATTTTCATTAACAGCTCTTTAATACCAACAGCTGAACTATTGTCAGAAATTGAAAACTTAGAAATGAATCAAGTTCTAAAGTATGAAGATATTGTTTATGCAGTGAGAATAGATAAAAAAGAAGCTTTAGCATTTGATCCTGGTAAATGCTGTCAGGGAAACTCCATTCAACCCATATCAGAATGTGTGAAATTAAATCACCCTTGGGATATTTTCGTAATGAATGGGGATTGTATTGAGCAAGATTTTAAATTATTAACCAAAGGAAAAAAGTCGCTTCCAATAAGCAAAACAAACAATATACTTGGAGATAACGACATTTTTTTGGAACGTGGAGCAAAAGTGGAATGTGCCACATTAAATACTACTGATGGACCAATTTTTATAGGTAAAAATGCTGAAATAATGGAAAATTCAGCTATTCGCGGACCTTTTGCACTTTGTAATCATAGTGTTGTGAAAATGTCAGCAAAAATATATGGCCCAACCACAATTGGCCCGCATAGTAAAGTAGGAGGCGAATTAAACAATGTTGTAGTTTTTGGTTATTCAAACAAAGCTCACGATGGATTTTTAGGAAATTCGGTTATTGGCGAATGGTGTAACTTAGGTGCCGATACAAATAACTCAAATTTAAAAAACAATTATGCAGCTGTTAAATTATGGGATTACAAGGCAGAAAGTTTTTTAAACACTGGTCTTCAGTTTTGTGGATTAATTATGGGTGACCATTCAAAATGTGGAATTAATACCATGTTTAATACAGGTACGGTTGTCGGGGTTTCTGCGAATATTTTCGGCGATGGATTCCTAAGAAATTTCATTCCATCGTTTGCCTGGGGTGGTGCTCATGGATTTACTGAAACTCGATTAAATAAAGTTCACGAAATAGCAGGATTAGTAATGGCTCGACGAAAAATTGAATTTGATGAAATTGAGCAAAAAATTATGAATCACCTATTTGAAATTACCAAAAAGTATCGCGAATCATATAAATAATATTTTAATTTTAGAATACCTTATTTTCACGTGTATAAACTTTAATTAATATTCTGAATTAATGCAAGTTGCAGCTTTCAACCTTAGTTTGGGTGAGCTTCGTTGCCTCACTCTCACATTATTTTTTAATAGTGTTCGGCGAACCCTTATCATGGAAAATATCTTACAGCTTGCTTTTTTATTCATATCCTTTTGTTTTTGTACCTCATTTCTTAAACTTGCTTAAGGATGAGGGTTTCATCTGTTTATAATTTTATTTTATTGGTCAGATCGCCTGCCCCGATAATTCGGGGGAATATCCATGTTAAATATTTTTGGTTGGTGTAATGTTTATTGCATGGATATTTCATATTAATTCATTCAACATTAACTTAAGTTACAGCAATTAGTTTATGGCACTAATATTGATTTATTAGCTATCTTTAAAAAATATGAACATTCACTGACAATATGTCGTTGACGATAAAGCATTTTTATGAATTTTATGGAAGAATTTAATTTGGATAAAATTTTAGGATCAGAGAAAGATGGACAAGATGGAGAGTTTTTTCCAATAATTTCCGATGATGATCAAGATAGCATAGATAAATTTAAGTTTCCTGAATTACTGCCAATATTACCACTACGCAATATGGTGCTATTCCCAGGAGTTGTAATGCCAATTAGTGTGGGTCGCGATAAGTCCATGCGATTAATACGAGAAGCTTACAAAAATGATAAAATTATTGGTACGGTTTCACAAATTGATCCAAACATTGAAGAACCTAAAGCTGAGGATTTACATAGAAATGGTACCGTTGCTGTTATTATGAAAATTCTGGAAATGCCAGATAATTCAACCACAGTAATCATTCAAGGGAAAAGAAAATTTAGTGTTCGGGAATATTTATCAGAAGAACCTTATTTTACTGCTTATGTTTCGCCATCGGAAGAAAAAATGCCAACGGAAGAGCAAAGTGAGGAATTTGAAGCTTTGGTAAGCTCAATTAAAGATTTGTCGCAAAAAATTATTAAGCTTTCACCAAACATTCCATCAGAAGCAATTTTTGCCATTAAAAATATCGACAATCCATTTTTCTTGATAAATTTTATCTGTGCAAACAGCGAACTTAAAGTAACTGCCAAACAGAAATTATTAGAAGAACCCGATTTATTTGAACGAAGTATAAAACTACTTGAATTACTTTCAAAAGAAATTCAAATGTTGGAGCTTAAAGAAGATATTCAATTTAAAGTAAAATCGGAATTAGATAAACAACAGCGAGAATATTTGCTAAATCAACAAATAAAAACCATTCAAAACGAATTGGGTGGAAACCCGGTTGAAAAGGAAATTGCTGATTTAAAGGCAAAAGCAAAAGATAAAAAATGGAAAAAAGAAGTCTCGGAATTATTTGAAAAAGAAACCGACAAACTAAATAGATTAAATCCTGCAACCGGTGAATATTCTGTTCAATTAAACTACTTGCAAGTTTTACTTGATTTACCTTGGGATGATTATTCCGAAGATAAATTTGACATGAAATATGCAACAAAAGTACTGGATCGTGATCACTTTGGATTAGAAAAAGTAAAAGACAGAATACTTGAACACTTGGCCGTTTTAAAATTAAAGGGCGATTTGAAATCACCTATTCTATGCTTGTATGGACCTCCAGGAGTTGGAAAAACATCTCTGGGTAAATCGGTAGCTAACGCATTGGGCAGAAAATATGTACGTATGTCGTTGGGTGGGCTTCACGATGAGGCAGAAGTTCGTGGCCATAGAAAAACCTATATTGGTGCCATGCCAGGAAGAATCATCCAAAATATTAAAAAAGCAGGCTCTTCAAATCCAGTATTCATTTTAGATGAAATTGATAAAGTTTCAAAAGATTTCCATGGGGATCCAGCTTCTGCATTGTTAGAAGTTCTTGACCCAGAACAAAACAACGCTTTTCATGACAATTATCTGGAAATAGATTATGATCTTTCAAAGGTAATGTTTATTGCTACCGCAAATACTGTTGGTACCATAAGCCCTCCATTACGCGATAGAATGGAAATGATTGATGTTAGCGGTTATATTATTGAAGAAAAAATTGAGATTGCCAAACGTCATTTAGTTCCTAAGCAATTAAAAAATCATGGTGTTGATTTAAAAGCAGTATCGTTTTCAAAAAAAACCATTGAAGCTATAGTTGTTGGTTATACCAGAGAATCGGGCGTACGCGAATTAGATAAAAGGCTAGCTCAAGTGGCTCGTCGTATAGCCAAGCGTATTGCTTTTGAAGAAGCATTTGATAGTAAAATTGAGGTTGAACATCTGGAAGATTTATTAGGCAAGAAAATTTATAACAAGGAATTGTACGATGGAAACGAATTTGCCGGTGTAGTTACAGGTTTAGCTTGGACTGCTGTTGGAGGCGATATTCTATACATCGAAACCAGTTTAAGTAAAGGAAAAGGAAAACTTACTATAACCGGAAATTTGGGCGATGTAATGAAGGAGTCTACAGTAATTGCGCTTGAAATTATCAAATCACGATCGCAGCTATTGGGTATTAATTCCGATCTTTACGACAATTGGAATGTACATGTTCACGTGCCTGAAGGAGCTATTCCAAAAGATGGTCCATCGGCTGGAATTACCATGGTTACCTCGCTGGCCTCAGCTTTTACCCAACGAAAAGTAAAAAGTAATTTAGCCATGACCGGTGAAATTACCTTACGAGGAAAAGTATTGCCTGTTGGTGGAATTCGCGAGAAAATTCTTGCAGCAAAACGAGCAAACATAAAAGAGATCATTGTTTCAAGCCAAAATCAAAAAGATGTTGAGGATATTAAACCTGAGTATGTAAAAGGGGTTACTTTCCATTATGTAGACACCATTGATGAGGTATTGAATATTGCCTTATTAAATCAAAAGGTGAAAAACCCTGTAGATTTTACTCTGTCAAACTAAGAAATAAAATACCTTATAAAAAAGAGGGTGACCAATTTTGGTCACCCTCTTTTTTTATATAAATTAAAATTTATGGTTATCCCTATGTCAACCTAAATTGACAAATTAGAAATGGTGGTTTTAAAAAGTCGGTTAATACATTCAGACAATTAATTGCCTGTAAGGCATATTTATTTCAGCCGGAGGCAACGCCTCCGGTATTTGAACATGTAAAAAATAGTTGCAAGCAGAAATATTAATGATAATTGATAATTACATGCAACGAAAGGTGAAATTATCTGGCATAAGCCACAACACTCTCAAACATCAATTGATATAATACCACAAATCCGCAGCTCGCTTATTAAAGCATTGATAGTCATCGGATGAGTAATAA
>JAEINW010000309.1 GCA_016342715.1 Salinivirgaceae bacterium
ATAAAATGTTTTTATGGAAACACTATGAAAACCAGGTTCTGAGAGATCAATGAACTCACTAAAAACAATGGTTCGGGTTTCATCTTTTGGTATTACCTCAAAAAGCGTATCCATTACCCAACTGGCACCTCCATTAATGGAGTATCCAATAGGTACGGTATCTATGGTTGGAGAGTATCCGTAATTTTTAATTTGTATTTCAAGAGGTTCTGGACCTGTATGGCCACAACCCGACGATGGCGAAACTAAGGAAAGAAAACCGGTATCATCTTCAATAAAAGTTCCGGTTAATGATACATTATCAATGTTCCAACCCGAATAGGAATAAGCTCCCGTTGGACCGGTGGTAAATCTAATGGCAATATTACTTTCTCTATCGGCTACATTCTCCAAATTAATATAATTAAAGCTGTATTTTGTTTCTAAGTAAAAAACATTGTTTTTCCATATGTTTTGTCAGGTAGTTCCACCATCTGTACTTAACTCTATCGAAGTATTGTCGTTGCTATTTGAATTTAGCCAGCGGTAGTAATTAAGTTGAAGCTTTTTATAATAGGTAGCATCAATAGTAACGTTTGTTTGGGCAGTATATTCATTTTCGTCTAAATATAATTCATAACCTCCATCAAAGGTTCCAATTCCTGTTATATCGGTTCCCAGAACTTTGTATCCACTAAAAGCATAGGTTGGGTCTGGGTTTCCTCTGTTTCCACTCAAACCTTTAGGTTTGTCAATTTCAAATTCCGGAGTTAACACCCAATTACTTGAGTTTTCAAAATTATCGTAAAATAGTGAATTGTTTATTTCTCGGTAACCATAGGGATTGATTATTTGATCGGGGTAATATGCTGAGTTTACTTTTATATTATTTATTAAAATTTTAGCATCTACCTTTTTCCCTTTAAATTCATTGGTAGGGTCTTCAGGTATATCATAGGTTACCCACACATAGGTATTGCCAAAGGGAAGATCTTTGTTAATATTTGTAAAAATGGCTTTTCCATTAACAAAACTTGCTGAATTCCCAATTTGTGTGGTGTCATTAAATTCAGCATCGGAGGTGGCAAATATTTTAACTCCATTTTCAGGAACAATTTCATCCGCATCATAAATGGCGGTAACCACCAAAGAATCGAGCTCCAATACTCCATCATTTCCACCCACTGAAAATTTTAATTGCAGAATTGGATTATTGTCAGAACCCGAAGGAATAATATCTTCGGCGGCCTGAATGGCTGAAACGGAATTTAAATATTTAGGAGTGACTTCCGTTTCGTATACGTTTATATTGTCAATACATGTACCGTGTTCATTGTCACCAATTCGGCCTTCGAAAGCCAATTGAACAGAACTAAATTTGGCTGTATCTAATAATATATGTTGCTTGGTCCATACATCGTAGGCATCGTTAAAATCCTGTAATTTAACCCAATTGTTGCTATTAAATTCTGGCGATCGGAAATATACCGATAGCTTTGAATTACCAGAGCCAAAGGGAGAAAAGAAAAAGTATTGAGCTAAATAAAATGAAAGTTCAGGTTTGGTGGTGCCTTCTAAACTGAAAGTTGGTGTAATAAACTTAGTAATGTTACTTGACCCATCAAGCCTTTTAAATGCAGCGTTGTAATCACCTTCCTGCGTTTCAAAGGGGGGGTGGGCTCCATAACCAGTTCCCACAGAAATTGTCCAATCCCATTCTTGATTCACGTATTCCATGGTCCACTCACTAATTTCTAGAGTGTTGAAATTTTCACGAAACAAAGTGTCCTGTCCTTGCAATAATGAGGATATTGATATCAAGGTGAATAAAGTAAAAAGTAGTTTCATTTTTCAAGCAGTTTAAAAAGAAATATTAAAATTAAACATATTATTTGTAATGGGCGTCACGCAATAAATGCTAATTAAATAGCAATAATATATATCTATAAAGATAGGTATAATTGTTATAAAGGTTTATATATTTTTGATACATGAACTGGTATAATTGGCTAACATCTATGGTTGCAAAATATTTATGTTTTTTAATTCAATAAAAAAGGACAACCTGATTGTTTTTTTTACTTACTTGTTAAAGATTAAAAAAGCTTTTATGCCGCCAGGCTTAAATGTTGTAAATTGTAAAGCTGTTTATGCTAAGTGCGTGATTTCATTGATGAATGATGCATTTAATTACTTTAATAAATGGACTTGCATAAAGATATGTTATAAATTAGCACTCATATATTTTGGGTGTTTGATAAGTTTGACTGAAATGAGATTTATGAAAAATAAACTGTTGCTTTTTATTTTCTTGCTAAATAGTTTTATTGGCTTTTCACAAGTCGATACCGTTTTTTGGTTTGTGGTTCCCGAAGTTTCATGGCAACATAGTCCAGATAAAGGAGAACCTGTTTTTTTTAGAGTTTCATCTCTGTCAACCAATACCGTAATTGTAAAGTTTGAGATGCCTGCATTAGATTCAGTGCTTGGGGAGATTGAATTAAAGCCTTTTCAGAGCAAAAATTTTGATGCCACTTATTTGGTTCGTGATAATTATAATATTAATAATCCAGCCACTGGAGCTGATAATGACCCAAATAAGGGATTAGCAAATGATGCAAATATATTGGAAAGTGGCTTGCCAGGAATGGAGGGAGTGTATCAACCAGCCCCTGGACGGCTAGCCGAAAAAAGAGGTTTAAAAATTAGCAGTCGGTCAAAATTTCCCAGCACTAAAACCAATGAAATTACCGTATATTGCGATCGTTTCAATAAAAATAATAAAGATTTATTTTCGTTAAAAGGTAAAAATGCTTTGGGCTATGATTTTACCATTCCGGGGCAAATATCTGAACCAATTGTAAGCTCTATTACATCAAATCCTGCAACTTTATGTGCATTTGATATTGTTGCTTCTCAAGACAATACAAAAATTACGATAACACCCACCTCACCCATGAAAAAAGAAGGGAATGTTAATCCCTGGCCGGCTGGAGTTCCGTTGGAAATAGTATTATATAGGGGTGAAACCTTTTCTTGTGTATCTATCGATTATCAAGCTACAAATTTTTTTGGAGGAAGTACGGTTACTTCCGATAAACCCATTGCTATAACCTGGAAAGATGATTCTTTGCAACCAGGTCAGGATGGTGGTTATGATTTGGCTGGAGACCAGTTAATTCCAGATATATTAACAGGTAAAGAATATTTAGTAATGCGGGGGCAATTAGGAGATCCAGAATATGCTTATGTAACTGCAGTTGAATCAGGAACAACAACCGTAGAATATACTGGGGGAGGTTCTTTTACATTGAGCGACAGAGGCAAGCAAAAACGGATAGGTATGAATGTTGCAGCTGGAGTTAACCCTGCAATTGATGCACTTCATATTTTGGCCGATAAAAGAATTCATGTATTACATATTACAGGTACAGGATCAGAAGTTGGTGGAGGTGTGGTTCCTACTATAGATTTGTGTACAGGTTCAAAAGATGTGAGTATAGTACGTTCTTTAACAGATTCAGGTGATGCTTTCTATATTAACATTATGACTGATAGTGCAAATATTGGTGATTTTAAAGTTTATGTTGGAAGTCAGGGTCCAGATTCTCTTAATCCAGCTTGGTTTAGTCGATGTGATACTACTGATTGGTATTATTTAACCAGCAATAATTTTACAAATGCTAAGGGTACTTCAGGTAATCCTTACTATATTCATTCTATAGGGAAAGATAGTGTAATAAGATTTATAAATCCGGGTCGTTTTCATTTATCAGTAATTGAAAATAGTAGCGGTGGTTGTAAATATGGGTATTTTTCAAGTTTTTCAGTTGATACTGTTGGTTCATCGGTTGGTTCAGATGCGGGTAATTCGGCAAACTATTGTTGGGGAGATATTGTACAATTAAATGCAAGTGGAGGTAAAACTGACACTAGTTATTATTGGGAATTTCTTGGATCCGATCCTTTAATAAACGAATGGATATCAAGAAGAGATACTTCTCCAGCATATGTTAGGTTAAAACCAAATGGAGCTTTGGTTACAAATTATAGGGTAACAGTAACCCCAGAATGTCCATTAGATCCTGATAATCCAACTGAGTATAGAGAACCTGAGGTAAAGGTTTATGAGAAAATAGAATTAAATTGGACGGCTACAGTTTTAGCCGATTCATGTAGCCCTGCAAAAGTTGAAATTGAAAATAATCCTCAAGCATGGGTTAACTATATTTGGACTATAAACGATAGCGAAGGATCAAAAGAAATCGAACATAAAATTACGTATCTTGAAAATCCAGTTGCTATTACAAATATGATTGAATACATGGATAATACAACTTTGAGTACTCAATCGTATGATATTGAGGTAGTCGCAAATCAAAATTATCAATGTCAAGAGACTCAGGTAACAACTCTTCAAATATTTCCAAATTGCATTGCAGCAATAGATACTGTTGCTCCAAATAATGAAGTTGTTATCTGCTCAGGTGACTCTATCACATTCCAAAATATTACAGCATCTGCATTTGATCAATTTATTTGGGATTTTGGAGATGGGTATAGAAGCCCGTTACTTGATTCCACTGTTGCTAATATGGTATCAGTAACGCATACTTTTACAAATAATCTGGAAAAAGATACTACCTATTCGGTTTGGTTAAGTGTTTACAAATACAATGGAGGCTTAGGAACTTGTATTGATAGTGCCGAGATTGTTGTTACTGTGCATGATAATATAAAAGCACTTTTTTCACCCGATGGGGCATCAACTGGCTGTAATCCATTAAATGTTGACTTTGTTGATTTTTCAATAGGAAATCCAGCTAAAACCTATTATTGGGATTATGGCAATGGAATAACTTCTACAAATACTTCAGGTGAAATTATTCAATATGAAAATACCGGCATTTCACCCCTTAGTTACGATGCAAAATTGGTAATAACGAGTGTTAATGGCAACTGTAAGGATTCTTTAACCATAAAAAATATTACGGTTTATCCTCAACCCGAAGTGTATTTTAGTCCCGATGTTGATTCTATTTGTAATGGTGATAGTATTACATATACTATTGATAGTTTAATACCAGCAGGCGTGCCTGTTACCTAGATTGAGCGATTTGCGAGAAAATAACTAAAGGATATCTTGCTTAACAATTTGTTAATGAGTATATTAGTG
>JAEINW010000310.1 GCA_016342715.1 Salinivirgaceae bacterium
GTGGCAGCCTTTGACCGGAATCAGTGGCAGCATATCATCGGAATGAGTGGCAGGGTTTGCTCCGGATTATCCAGTAATGATTATTTTGTGAATTGTTTAATGTATAAAACTTAATGGGGTTGTTTTATTTTGCTCAATAATTAGCTGGCCTTCGATGGTGAGTGTCTTTGCTTATAGTTATATGGGATGCATAATTTATTAATATCAATTTATTGTTTATGTTATATTCAATAAATAACTAATTTATATTTGTTTTAATTATGAGATGTTTAATTTTACAAGGATGTGACTATTGGGAAATTTTTAATATAATAGTGTATTCTGGAAGAACAAAAACTTAGCATTAATGACTTTTGACGAAATAAAAAACAAACTAGCTCTATGTAAAGTAGGGATAGCTGGAGCCGGTGGATTAGGTTCGAACTGTGCTGTGGCTTTGGTTAGAGCGGGTTTAGGAAAGCTTATTATTGCCGATTTTGATGTGGTTAATTTATCGAATTTAAATAGGCAGTATTATTTTTCAGATCAAGTGGGAATGAAAAAGGTAGAGGCTTTAACAGTAAATTTGTTGCGGATAAATCTGCATTTAGAATTGCAAGCGATTGACAAAAAACTATATGCTGAAGATATTGCTACTTATTTTATTGATTGTGATGTTATTGTTGAGGCTTTTGATGATAAAGAGCAAAAACAAATGTTAATAGAAACGGTAATTGAGTATCTACCTAAAACACCTTTGGTGATTGGCACAGGAATGGCTGGTTGGGGAGATAATAATAGCATAAAAACAGAACAGTATGATAATATTTACGTATGTGGCGATCAGGTAGCAGAAGTTGATGATAATTTGCCTCCTCTTGGGCCAAGAGTTGGAGTGGTTTCAAACATGCAAGCCAATCAAGTATTGGAGATTTTATTAGGAAAAATGCCGACAAAAAGTGTTAATTAATTTTTAGAATTAAAGATGAATATTATTTTAAATAACCGGGAAGAAATCATTGAAAAAGAAACCCTAACTGTTCGAGAATTACTGTCTGTAAAGAATTTTACATTTAAAATGTTGGTTATAAAAATTAATGGCAAATTGGTAAAAAAAGATGCCTATGATATTGCAACAATTACAGAAGGTGATAATGTTATTGTGTTGCATTTGGTAAGTGGCGGGTAGTTTAATGCGCTAATTAGTAAAACTGTAAATGTGCTAATTGGGTAATTTATTAATTTGCACATTACTTTATTAGCACATTAACACATTAATTATGTGTATAACTTTGTTGAAATTTTAAAAATCACAATCTCTTTGATTTGGAATAAGTCATTACTTTTGTGAAAAGCTTTTTATATGACTGCTAAAAATTTTTGGAACATTACTTTTCCTATTTTGAGAAATAAATTTGTTCTTACCCTTTTAATATTTGGTGTTTGGATACTATTGTTTGATCAAAACAATTTATTAGATCGATTTTATGAAATGAAAAGTTTAAAAGCACTGGTAGAAGAAAAAGCTTATTACTCAAACAAAATTCAAGAAGACCAACGACGAATGAACGAGTTGGAATCGAATAAAGATGACTTGGAAAAATTTGCCCGCGAGCAATACTTGATGAAAAAGGATAACGAGGATGTTTTTGTTGTTGTTGAGAAGGAGTAGTATTCAGTTCTCAGTTCACAGTACTCAGTTCACAGTAGACAGTCTTTAGTTTGCAAATTGCACTAAACTTTATCAGTTTTAATTTTGTTTAGATCATTGAAATTAATTGACAGAAATGAGAAAGATAACATTATATATTGCCCAAAGTTTAAATGGGAAAATTGCAAAATCTGATGGGAGTGTAGCTTGGCTGGAATCTATACCAAATCCTGATAAGAATGATTATGGCTACTCCAAATTTTACGATTCAGTAGATACCACCATTCAAGGTTATACTAGCTATAAACAAGTAATTGATTGGGGTATTGATTTTCCGTATGCCGGAAAGAAAAACTTTGTACTTACCCGGAAAAGTAATTTAAAAAGCACCGAACATGTTGAGTTTATTACTGAAAACCCCATTGAATTTATTAAACAATTGAAAAATAAAAGGGGTGGAGAAATTTGGTTAATTGGTGGAGGTCAGATAAACACCTTGCTTTTAAATGAAAACTTGATTGATGAGATTCATGTTTTTATAATGCCCATTGTTTTAGATGGAGGAATTGAAATATTTGAAGGATTGCCAATGGAAACAAAACTTAAGGTTTTAGATTCAAAGATATATTCAAATGGAGTTTCAGAAATTTTATATAAAGTAATACATGATTAATTCTCACGTTCTAAACTGCGGTACAACTCCAACAGATCGCTAATCTTTTCAGTATGTGGTTTTATTTGCAAATTGTCTTTAAGGAATCCCAAAGCCGCTTTTTGAGTGGAAATTCTTCCGGAGTTTTTGTGTGTAAAATTTAAGTATTTAATAATTTTAAAAGCGTCAAACCATTGAAAGAATCGTTTTTCAAATGACTCGATGCTTGCGCAATTAGCATTAATCTCAAGTAGTTTATCAGCGAATTCATCTTGTTTAATAAAGTGTTTAATTGATTGATCGAGACTGCTATAAAAACTAGCTAATTTTTCCAAATTATTTTGAAATAATTCGTTTTTATGGTCAAATAAGTATTTCAGATGATCAAACATTTCAGCTCTATAAGTTGGGTATTCACCATCATTAATAATTTTTTGAATGGCGGGACCAGTTCCAAAAGGAACTCTATCTGAAGGTCGAGACGATGGAAAAACACTGATATGATTTAGTTCTTTGCAATTATCCAACGGAAATACCTTGTGTAGAAAATAAAAATCTTCACCTCCTTGTCGTCGGTTCATTCCCCCTTGTTTTGCATAGGCTGATGCTCTAACTGCAAAACAGGACCCAATGGTATGATATGCATATGGAAACCCGGTGTAATGCAAAGCCTGTTTGAAATAGCGCAAATACAATTCGTAGGTTTCAACGGCTATATTTATTTCTAAAATATCGTTTGGAATGTGTTCAAAGTAAAAAGTTGCAGCATTTAATTTTTTGTTTTGTAAAAAGGCTTTTTGAATTTCTGATAAATAATTTTCTGATACTAAAGTATCGGCATCTAATGAAGCAATAATTCCGTTTTCCTCGTCGATGGATTGAAATCTTTCAATGGCTAAATCCATTGCAATTTTGCGGGCTAATCCTGCTCCAGCATGTTTTTGCGGTAAATTATCAATTAATATAACATAGAATTTTAATATAGATGTGGCGTTGTTGCGAGTCCAGTTATTGACTTTTGTAAATGTTTCTTTATTAATGCGAGAAATTTCTGTTGAAGTAATTTCCGATTGATTAATAACAATTAATATTTCGGTTGGGAATTTGGCTTTTGTGCAATTTTTAAGAGACATTAAGGTGTTAATAATATCAGGCTCATTGTAGGCAGGAATAATAACAATGAGCTTTGTTTCAGTATTTGGTGCTTCTTTAATTAAATTATTAAAGAGTGCGTTTTTTTCAAGATATTTGCCAAATATTTTACTCATTTGCTAAAAATAAAAAACCGTTCCCTAAATAGAGAACGGTGTAAAAATATTAAATTTTCTTTTACCTAAGTTGAGCGATTTGAATAAAATGAAAAGCGCTATACTTAGAGTTAACCCCGACCTAGAAATTGTTGGTTTTCACAATTTGAGTGAAATGAAAAATTTGAAAACCTTACAATAACTCAGTCGATTGAGCAGAATAGCGATAGCTAATCGCTCAATTTGGGTTTTAGTCTTTTTTAGGAAGACGGCCATTTAATCCATCAATTACATTCCTTGTGATATCCAATTTTTCAGAACCATAAAACATGTTTCCGCCCACAGAATGTCCAAGAATGATTTGAAATTGTTCTGGCGTATTAAATTCTTTAATAAAGTTTGAAACACTGTCAAATAATTGAGCATTCATTCGTTGTTGTTCAACGCTTAATTGATTGGTATAATCATACTCTAATTTTTGTAATTCTTGCTGACGCATTACTAATTGTTGCTGGGCTTCTTCGGCACGTTGCTGTGTTAAGAAAATTCCACGTTGCACTTTGTCTTGAAAAACTTGTGCATCTTTTTCAAAAGCTGTGGCTTCTTTTTCCAATTTAGCTTTCATGTTTGTTCCACGCTTTGTAATTGCATCGTTCATATCAACTGATAAATTGTATTGGAATAATACAGAATCAATATTTACATAAGCAATTTTTAAATCTCCCGTTTGAGCATTTGCAGCATTTGTATTTGCAGCCGTATTTACTGTGCTTTTATTTGCCGAAAAGTGTAAAAAATACAATACACCCAATCCGATAAATAATACAATGTTTAGTCCTAATGATAAATTCTTCATCCTTTTTTTATTGATAATTATTTTTTAAGTGTATCAAAAGTAGAATAAAAGATGAATTCTTAAAAATTTATTTTAAAACAAGCTTTTTTTTCCATAGAAAAAATGCAAAAACAGCCATAGAAATAATTAAGCCAGCACTGTATCCAACAGTCTGATCAAAAGCTAAACCTCCGTTTTTAAAAGAAGCTACCAATAAATAGGTAATGCAAACGCCTGTCATAAAAGTAGCTGGAAGTGACATAAGCCAATGTGGTTTTTTTTCTTTTGCCAGATACATAGCAGCCGTCCAAAGCATAATTACCGATAATATTTGATTGAAAAGTCCGAGGTATTATATGTGCAAATGCTGTCAGGAGCTACGCACGCTGACAGATTTGACCTGACAACGTCCGAAGGTCTTGTCAGCGTCTCTCTCACCAAATGAAACTAAGTAGTTAACTACTGACCTTCTAAAGTTTTATTTGGAATGATTTGGTATTATGAAATATCCATGTAATAAATATTGCACAAAACGAAAATGTTTAACATGGATATTTCCCCGAATTATCGGGTGCAGGCTATCTGACCTCTAAAATAAAATTATAAACAGATGAAACCCTCATCATTAATAGAGTTTAAAAATATGGTACAACGACAAAAGGACATGAATAAATGAGCAAGTTAAAAAATGCGCTTTTATGATGAGGGTTCGCCGAACTAAGCGAAGCCTTCTCACGAATACCTTAAAAAATAAATATTTATGAGTAA
>JAEINW010000311.1 GCA_016342715.1 Salinivirgaceae bacterium
GCAAATATAGAACGAAAAATGTAAGTTTGTTTAACAATCTATTAAAAAGTCCGATTTATAGGGGAGCAAACCAGTACATTAATTTTACACTAAATTAATACATTAGAAAAAAAGATAATAAATAGATGAAATTATTCAATGTTAATATATTTCGCAATAGCAACCTTAAACAAATAAGATTACAATTGGTGTATGCAATTTTATTCATTTTAATTAGTCTAGGATTACCAATAATCATTATTGCCAGTATTGAAGCGCATATTCTTCACCAGTTTTTTACTATATTGGTATACCTAATATTTTTTATACCAATAGTAATAGTTACTATATTTCGTAAACGCCTCAATTATAAATTGATTGCTGGCACTGTTATAGTGTTTGGATTTATTTTGGCATTAAGCAATGTAATTACATATGGCTTTGGAGGTGCAGGAATTCCTATATTTTTCAGTTTATTTGCTTTAACTACAATTTTTTTTAGTCAAAGAGCCGGATTGTTTTTGATCCTTCTATCAAGTATTTTAATGTGTATTATTGGATATTTATATATTACTCAAAAAATAGCATTGGATGTTTCTCTGGATGCAATATCAACAAAAACAATATCATGGTTAACAGCTATGGCAGTATTGGTTTTATTGGGAGGGGTAATTGTTTTCAGCATTGGATTAATCCAATCAAAAATGATGCAAAGTATACAATTGGCTCATAAAAAAGCTGAGCAACTTAAGGAGGCTAACCTTCGATTAACCAAAGATGTTCAACGTAGAATTATTACTGAAAAAAAACTACAAATAAGTGAAAAACTATTGATAGATGCTCAACATATTGCGAAGCTTGGGAATTGGGAATACATTACTCAAACATCTAATCTCCTGGTTTCGAAAGAGTGTTATTACATACTAGAATTAGAGGATAATATTCCTTCAAATCAACTTTTTAACCATATTATAAATAGAATCCAGAAGTATGATTTAATTGAATACAAACAAATTATTCAAACCGCTATCATAGAAGGTGAAAGTTTTACACTAAGCTCTAAATATGTTTTCAACAATTTTATTAAATATATTGATTGTGTTGGAAAACCGATTAAAGATAAGTTTGGGGAAATTGTGGGATTCCAAGGAATTATTAACGATATAACAGAACACAAACAAAATGAAGAAAAAATCAAAGAATTAAACGCTAATTTGGAAGAAACAATTAAGACCAGAACGCATGAGATTATAGCTAAAAACAAAGATCTTGCAGTAACCCAAAAAGCTCTTGTTAATATTGTAGAAGATTTAAATGAAAAATCAAATCAATTAGAAGAAATAACTTTAGCATTACAAAGTGCTAACAAAGAGCTTGAGGCTTTTTCCTATTCCGTATCACACGACCTAAAAGCACCATTAAGAGCTATAACGGGATTTGCACAAATTTTAAATGAGGATTATGGTTCAGACTTATCGCTGGAAGCAAAACGTTATATACGTCTCATTAAGGATAATGCAGAAAATATGGGTGTACTCATAAATGATTTACTCAGCTTCTCACGCTTGGGTCGAAAAGCCTTACAAATTTCTCAGGTTAATATGACTGATGTTATCTCAAGGGTAAAAGACGAATTAAAAGAAGAAATTAAAGATCGAAAGCTTTCATTTAAAATACTGCCAATGCCTTTTATAAATGCTGACGAATCGCTTATGTATCATGTGATGATAAACTTAATATCTAACGCTGTGAAATTTACAAGCAAGATAGAAAATGCAAAATTGGAAATTGGCTGTAAAAGTAAAAACAACGAAAATGTATATTTTGTAAAAGATAACGGAATTGGATTTGACATGAAATACGCCGATAAAATATTTGATGTTTTTCAGCGCTTACATAGCAGTGATGAGTTTCCTGGTACAGGAATTGGCTTGTCGATTGTACAAAGAATTATTTATAAACATAATGGGAAAATATGGGTGCAATCAGAAAAAAACAAAGGCACTACATTCTTTTTTACAATTTAAATTTAAAACAAAAAAAATGAATTATGAAAACATTGGACATTCTTTACATTGAAGATGATGTGACCGATATTGAGTTGACATTAAGGGCTTTAAAAAAAAATAATGTAATAAATAATATCCAAATCATTAAAGATGGAGAGGAAGCTTTAGAATACATCTTTGCTGCAGGAAGATATGCTGAAAGAGATATAAGAGACAAACCAAAAGTAATTTTATTAGATCTTAAACTTCCGAAAGTAGGCGGACTAGAAATATTGGAAAAAATAAAATCTAACGAAAATACAAAAACTATTCCTGTGGTTGTTTTAACATCATCGCGAGAAGAAAATGATTTGATAGAAAGTTATAAATATGGAGTAAATAGTTATGTTGTCAAACCAATTAATTTCAGTAGTTTCTCCGAAGCTATTTCGACTTTGGGCCTTTATTGGCTTCTTATAAACGAATCATTATAACTATTTTAAAATGCAGTTTGCCAGTAGTTTTGTTTTGCAAACAAGATGTGGTGAAACTTGCTTATAGTAGTTTACATTTAATTAGGGAGCGAATGGTTTTTAATATTTAACTTAAATACTTTGTCAAATGAACAATTCAGTAAACATCCTTCTGCTCGAAGATAATTTTAACGATGCAGAGTTGGTACAAAATCAGGTGTTAAAAAGTGGCATTAAATTTAAATGCTTACATGTATCTGAATGGGACGGATTTGTTGAGGCAATTACTAGTTTTAAACCTGACATTATTCTTTCCGATTATAATCTGGGTGGTTTTACCGGTTTAGATGCATTAGAGTTTGCAAAGAAAAACTGCCCTTTGATTCCATTTATTATTGTTACCGGTACACTAAACGATGAAACAGCTGCAGATACAATAAAAAAGGGTGCTTGGGATTATGTTGTAAAAGAAAGGCTTACGCACCTTAATACTGCAATAAAAAATGCACTTAATTTAAAGGAGGAAAAAGAAATAAATGCAATTGCCAGAGAGAAACTAAAAACTAATGAAGAACGATATCGTTTAGTTTTCGATAACAGCCCTGATGGATTATTCATTATTAATATGAAAGGGATTACAATAGAAGCGAACCTTGCAGTATCGGAAATACTAGGATTAAGAAATGAAGATATTATTGGAAAGAATTTTCTTAAACTTGGATTATTACCTGAAAATCAAATTCAGAAAGCAATTAAGATAATGGGAAAAAAAGTATTTTCTAAAATCCAAAATCATGATGAACTAATAATAAAACGAAGAGATGGTTCAGAAGTTTATTTGGAATTAAATGTCCATTTTTTTGATTACCTTGGGGAGAAACATATGCTCGCAATTGCCAGAGACATAAGCAATCGTAAGCAGTCGGAAGAAGAATTAAAACAAAGCTATATATTCAGTAGTTCGTTGCTTAAAACCATTCCCTTTGGTATGGACATTGTTGATGAAAGCGGTACAGTATTATTTCAAAGTGATAATTTTAAAGAACTTATTGGAGAGAATGGGATTGGCAAAAAATGCTGGGAATTATATAAAGATGACCAGATTCAATGCTCTGATTGTCCACTTTATAAAGGAATTAAAATTGGAGAAACAGATATTTATGAATCACACGACATTCTAGGGGGCAGAGTATTTGAGATCATCCACACCGGCATGATATACGAAGGTAAGAAGGCAATGCTGGAAATATTCCAGGATATAAGTCAGCGAAAAGAAAATGAAAAGGAATTGGTGCTTGCAAAAGAAAAAGCAGAACAAAGCGATAAACTAAAAACTGCCTTTCTATCGAATATGAGCCACGAGATAAGAACACCTTTAAATGCAATACTTGGGTTTTCTCAATTGTTAACAAAATCAAATTTAAATAATAATGAAAAGAAAACTTTTTCTGAATATATAAGATTAAACGGAGAAAGCTTAGCGAAAATTATTGATGATATTATTGATATTTCAAAACTGCAATCAAAACAATTAGCTATTAATAAAACCGATTTTAATTTAAATACTTTATTCAACGAACTGAATAATTATTATAACGATTTATTAATTCAGAAATCCAAAACTCAAATAAGTTTAGAATTAGAATTGCCAAGCTCTATTGATAATAACTTTTTTATCAATAGCGATGAACAAAGATTGATGCAAATTTTTAATAATTTACTAACGAATGCCGTAAAATATACCGATAAAGGAAAAATTATATTTGGATGTAAGATTGTTGAAAACAACCTTTTGTTTTTTGTTAAAGATACCGGCTTTGGTATTCACGAAAAAAATATTTCAAAAATATTTGAACGCTTTGTTCAATATTCTGAACAATATGTTTCAAAACAAGAAGGAACAGGTCTTGGGCTTTCAATATGCAAAAACTTAGTTGATTTACTTGGAGGAGAACTTAAGGTAGAGTCAGAATTAAATAAGGGTTCGCATTTTTATTTCCAAATACCATTAATTAAGTCAGAGGTTCAAACACAGAAAGAAATTTCGCCAGCTTTTGAAACTAATAGAGATTTAGGCAAATACAAAATACTCATTGCCGATGATGAAGATTCAAATTATGTATTAACCAAACGACTACTCAAACACACCAAGGTTAAATCGGATTGGGCTATAAATGGCAGGCATGCTGTTGACATGGCAACCAATAATAAATACGATTTAATTTTAATGGATATTAAAATGCCCGAAATGGATGGCATTGAAGCAACAAGGTTAATTAAAAAACACAATAATAAAACACCCATAATCATGCAAACGGCCTTTGCAATGCCAGAAGTTAAAAACAAAGCCTTACAAGCGGGTTGTGATGGTTTTGTTGTTAAACCTATTTCGATAGAAACTTTTATTGAATTGGTAAATAAACATATTCAATAGAGCTTAATAACGAAAAAATTTAAAGTTTACTATCTCAGCAGCTTGGTGCGAATAATTATCTGTTTGCTATTTTGATACCTCGTCGGCTTGCTGCGAGCTTATTCATTAGTAACCTTAACTCGACATAAGAAACTTTAATAGAATGCTAATAATTATGTATTTATATGATTTAGAACTGTAGTATCAAGCCTGCCTGGCGGTAGGCAGGTAATCAGACACAAGAACGGCAAAGCCCT
>JAEINW010000312.1 GCA_016342715.1 Salinivirgaceae bacterium
GATGTATCCTCTCAACAAAAAATTTAGGGTGTTGTTGAAAAAATAAATTCTGAATGACTAAGCCGAATATTTACTCAGCGATATAGATAAAGTCTTCTTTTTCAATGAGTTTTCGAAGTCCATCCCAGTTAGGAATGTGAGTTTTATCATCTGTTTGATTCCCGTCAAAAAGCTGGAAACTCAAGGGAACATTTCCATCGGATGTGATGTTGAGACCGAAGACAATCTGTTTACAATCAGGGCGATGATCTTTGTTAAATCCTCTGGCTAAATTAACATTTGCCTGGTTTGAGTTTTCATATTCCCCGGTAAAAGTTACAGAAGTGCTATCGTTATGGATATCATCAGTTTGAAGATTGTGTAATTTAATAGCATTGGCAGATAATTCCGTCAGCATTGAACTTCGGTCTGCCTCGAAAAGTTTATCCAGATTCCGGCCAAGTCTATCATCGTTATATTGTGCGGCATAAATGTCTTTTTCGGCTATACCGTCGGTATAATCAGTCAGCCATTCTTGAACTCGGTAAAGGGGGCGGCTTGCGCAAATAATATTAAGAAGCATCATGCTAAGCACCTGTGCCGGTTCCAGTTTCTCATTCGGCTTCATAGGGATGTGTTTCCCAAATATTTGATGCAGTTTAAGTTCAGAAATATAGTGTTTTACCATCGGCATGACACCGAGGTGTTTGGTGGCTGAAGAAATATCTTTATACATTTGTGCTCCCTTTTGATTTTTTATAGGAGCAGTATAAAACAAAATTGCAAGTTTGCCTAGGCAAACTTTGTTGACTTATTTAAATGCAAAATCTTTATATTCGACCTGCGGAATGTAGGATATTGGGATTAATCATAAATAATAATATAGAGTCGAATACTTATGCGTATTGCTTATTTTTTTGATTAGAGTAACCAATCATTAAAGCCATCCAGAGCCAATGGTTTTTCTCCATATAAGATACAGAAAAAAGTTCTAACAACAAAAAAACAAAAAAAGTAATCCAGACCACAAAAAATATCGTTTTCTCATTAACACTTTTATTTTTTTTAAGTTTTCTTTTCAAAAAAGATAATTTGGCGAACAAAATAAAATAAACACTATAATAAAGAACGAATCCGACAAGGCCTGTTGTTAACAGTACTTCTGTATAATTATTATGGGTGACAATTCCCAAAACATCTGTGGCATGGCCAATTCCAATACCTGCAATTGGATTATCTGGGAATTTATTCAACGCTGATTGAATCAAGTAAACTCGCCCTGTCACACTTTGTTCCCCAACAATATCCCCGGACAGCGACCATTCTGCTACTCGTCTAAACCTATCGAATATATTCATTTCCTTAACAAAGAAAGCACCTACAACCATCACAATTATCAGGAGAATACTAATAAGGGAAACCGTTAAGAATTTTTTTCTCAAGTAATTAAAAAAGAAATATAAGTATAGAGAACCGAAGAACAAAACTGAGCCTAAAAGACATTGTCTAGAACCGCTTCTTAGAATACAGTAAAACAGAACAAAAATTGCTGATATGAAAATTATTTTAAAAGTCCTTAAGCGTTTTGTACAAATTAGTATAACAAACGCTATCATCCCAAAAAGGGCAACACGACCATACCCATTAGCATTTCCTGAAAAACCTGCGATTCTATGATTTATATAGCTACCATGGTTGATAAAAAACGGTAAAACGGATGCAATCAAAGTAGAACAAGCGACAACAAACACAATATAGTAAAACAATTGATCACTGTCAATATTTAACAATAGCAGTGTAAACATAAGAAGCAGCTGAAACAGCGTTATATATTTACTAAAAAGATGAAGAACATCTATGTATTTAAATGTTCCAAAAGCAAGGCCAATAGAGCACCACAGAAAGAAGAGCCAAACAGCAACTATCTCTTTTTTCAGAAATGGCTTTTTATTTTTCAGAACAGAGTAGATAGAAACAATACAAAACAAAACACCTAATATTTTCGTGATTAGACTTCCTTTATCCAAATTGGAAATCACTATGGTTGAAAAAAGATACAATCCAAGAATAAACATAAAAAAATACCCATGTTCATTCTTGAAAAATTTCATCTTTTTATTTAAACGAACAGATTCCATAAAATGACAACCCCTGCCAAACATTATTCTACTGTCCGTCTTAGTTAAATTGAATCACTAAAATTATTATTCAATAGAATACCATTATTATTTCGTACAATCAGCCCGGATGATTCAAGTTGATCAATCATTCTTTTAGAATTCTTTTCAACTGTGTAATCATGGGCATGTTTCAGACCATGTTTTGTTTT
The DNA here is from genome assembly GCA_016342715.1 of Salinivirgaceae bacterium. Classification (GTDB taxonomy): domain Bacteria; phylum Bacteroidota; class Bacteroidia; order Bacteroidales; family SZUA-534; genus JAEINW01. The sequence goes on from JAEINW010000312.1 coordinate 2,309, forward strand.
TAATTCGATATCTGATTTATTTTCAAAAATCTTTTTTACAGTCTCACAAATTGCATTTACATCCCCAGGTGGAAATAACATCCCATAATTATCATCTTTTATGATATCAGGAATGCCTCCTGTGTTACTGGCAACGACGAAGACTCCCCGTGCCATTGCTTCTGTTATAACTTTAGGAGCTCCCTCTGAAAGACTTGGAACAATTAAGACAGATGCCTTGTCAAACCTTTCAGTAAATTTTGGACCATGCGGTAACCCTCCCCAAAATCGAACATATTTTTGAACTCCTTCTTTCTTTACTGTTTTTTTCATAGTACGATCTGCATCGTCATTTCCAACGACATCGAGAAAAACAGGATACTTTTGATCAACTAATTTCCGTATAGCTTTAACAAGATATACGACCCCTTTATTTACAGATAAGGTCCTCGCCACTATTAGTATTCTCAAAGGATCTGTATTTATCCTTTTATGATGATTAATTATGTAATGACTGGTAAATGTACTGCTGTAACATGGAAAAACCCATTTATTATGTACTAAAAACCGTTGTACCATTTCTTTGCTATGCGCAAAGACAGGTCCTTTTCTGATCATTCTATTAAGAATCAAAGATTCATAAACATCACCATAATATCGAAAAAAACGTCTCCACCCACCTCGTTTAGCAGCATATCTAAATAAAGTTTTCCAATCACCGAAAACAGATAAAAAGTAAGGCTTATTTAATTTCCTTGTTATATAATATGCAATTATGGTCAGGAAACAAGATGCTCTTAAATTTACAATATCAACTTTAGCAAGAGCTGATTTTATTGTCTCAGCAATAGGCTTCAAATAAAGGAATGCATTTACTTCCCACCATTTGTCATAATAATCAGGCAATGCAATAAGCCGTATATTATCTCCAACAAGCCAATCACCAGCACACTCATCTACTGATTGTCTCACGGGTACAAGCAAAATGATCTCCTCAAAGAAAGGGCTAAAACCCATCACATACGAGCAAAAACCGCCTGGAGCCCAATATCCCTGCTTATTCTGGAATACAATTTTATGACTAATAATACATAATTTCATTAATTTCTCCGCAAGCGACTAAGATTCAACATCGTTTTTTTCATTTTCAATAATATTTTTTGTGTTTCTGGAACACCGAAAAAATAGCCTAATAATAAATATATAATCATGGATAAAAAGAAACATGCGACTATCAATAAGATATTTAGTAATGGCGAGTTAACTTGGCACAAGAATTGGTTTTTAAAAGCCAGTAAAAAAAGGCTTAAAACAACCATTAATAATGATTGGCGAATAACCCATCGAAAAACACCAAAAAATGGCTTTATGTGAAGTATAGAATACAAATAATAAATTACAAATATGCATTTATAAAATGCTGTCATTGCAAAAGATAAAGGAAATGCTAAAATACCAACGAAATTAATCCCAAAAAACAAAAACAAAGCATGAAACACTGACCCACTTAAGTGCATGATAACAGTTGCTTTTGAGCGAACATTAGTAAGCAAAGTAAAACCAAGTAAGCTTGAAATGTTTTGAGCTATAGCTCCAAAGGATAACACTAAAAAAAAGTTTGCTGTTAACTTAACCGCATCTGCCCCGAATTCTCCCCGTTCAAATAGAATTTTTATAATTGGAAATCGAAATATCATCACAAACACAATAATCGGTGTAGAAATCCAAACGGCTAATTTTAAAGCATCATAGGCTTGAATTGAGCTTTCACTTTTATTTTCTTTAACAATAGACCGAATCAATGAAGGACCAACTACCCGCCCTAAGGGTCTGCCGACTAATGCAACGAATAAAAAGTTTAACATCATTGCATAATTCAAAGTTGCAATAATACCGTCACCTGCTTGAGAAGCTAAATTATTAACATACATTCTGACGATTTGAGTTGATGCAGTGCCAACAATTAGATATCGACTTTGATAAAAGAAGTCTCGCACATGTTGCTCATTTACTCCAACATGAAAGCTAAGATGCAAATTAGTTCGTCTAAACAAAAAATACTGAACCAACAAGCTAATATAGGCTGCTGAGAGCTGAAACCAAGCTAAAAATTCAAGTGTGGCATTAGGAAACCAAAGCAAGCCTACAATTGGAAGAGTTTTTGATACAACTTGACCTATTTCTGCACTACCAAAAAAGTAATATGCATTTTGAATTGATGATAGGTATGCACTTAATGATAGAGGAGGCAAAGTAAACAATAAAATAATTAATAGTTTTTCAGCTAATAAAAGATTAGTCTCATCAAGACCTGGTGCTGAAAACACAACCAATTGAGAGGCAAAGAGAGACGCTACAACCGAAATAATAATTGATCCTATTAATATTATAAGAAACAATGACGAAAATATTTTTGAGACATTTAATTCTTTTATTGCAGATAGACGTGAAAAAAAAGTTGTTCCAGTTTGTCGAAAAATATCTAAACCGGTAAAATACATTATAGTAGAAGGGATCAGAAAAGCAGTATCAAACGCATCTTTTTCTGCTGATGCCCCGAATTTCGAAGCTACGATCATTTGTAAAAGGACACCAAGTCCAATATTTAAAATCAACTGTAGTAAAACAACGAAATAGCTTCTAAATACACTTTTTCTATTAGTATTTAAAATAGAGTTTTCTCGCTTTAGTTAGTTATTAACCAATGTCATTAACTTAAGGGTGGCAGTAAATTAATATACTGAAATTACTAATGAATTATTGAAGATGAGGATTCGACATGGTATACTCAATCTTAATAATAACTGCGAATTATCA
>JAEINW010000313.1 GCA_016342715.1 Salinivirgaceae bacterium
AACTACATTCTACAAAATTGAAAAATTTGGTTCACTTTTTAAACACTCACGTTTCATTGAAAGTACTCACTAACTCCGTGCCTATCGGCAGACAGGCCTCCTTTCTAAGGAGGGCTAAGGAGGACTGGGGAGGATATTGTCTTACAAATACAAACATTGCAAAACCGAAACAAATGATAATAAAAAGCATCAAATGGATATTTGAAATAACAGAGGGTGTCTTTTTCCCCAATGCTCGCAGCGAGGTAGTTTGTTTTCTTAGCTATATCATTTATGATTGACCGTTTCAAAATTTTTAGCTTGCTCCACAACTTTTCAATATGATCCAACAAATGACAAAAGAAATAATAAAAATAGAGATATTAATTAACCTTAAACCATTTGTACAATGCTTACCTATTAACTATATTTACTTTTTTTAAATATCTATGGCAGCAGTTCTTAACATAAACGAAGTATCCAAAAATTATGGTAAAGTAAGAGCTTTAATCAATCTTAATTTACAAATTAACAAAGGAGAAGTATTCGGAATATTAGGCCCAAACGGAAGTGGTAAAACAACTACTTTAGGAATTATATTAAGCGTATTGAATGCTGATAGTGGTTCTTTTTCGTGGAACGGGCAAAAACCAAGTAAATATGACAGAAAGAAAATAGGTTCATTAGTAGAAACACCAAATTTCTACCCCTATTTATCGGCAAAGCAAAATCTATCCATCGTTTGTAAAATAAAAGAAGTTAACCAAAGTGAAGTTTCTCGAGTTTTAAGTATTGTTGATTTAAGCAATAGAGCAAACTCAAAATTTAAGACATTTTCATTAGGAATGAAACAACGATTAGCTATTGCTTCGGCCTTGCTTGGAAACCCAGAAATATTAGTATTGGATGAACCCACTAACGGTCTGGATCCGCAAGGAATTGCAGAAATAAGAGCGATAATTTTAGATTTAGCTAAAGATGGGAAAACAATTATAATGGCTAGCCATATTTTAGATGAAGTTGAGAAAACCTGCACGCATGTTGCTGTATTAAAATTAGGAAAATTACTAAGTTCCGGTCCAATTGAGTCTGTTTTAAATAACCAAGAACAAGTATTTATTGCTTCAGAGAATTTAGATATCTTAAAATTAACATTGAGTCAAATTGATGGTGTGAGTAATATCAAGCAAAAAGGAAATAAAATTTCAGTAATATTAGCTGAAGGAAAAGACAGTACTTACTTAAATAAAGCTTTATTTGACAGAGGAATCATTGCCTCTGAAATTGGAATTCAAAAATCAGATTTAGAAGCTAACTTTTTAGAATTGATAAAATAAATGATAAACTTACTTCAAATAGAATACAAAAAACTAATCCCATACACTACGTTTTGGGTAATTTTTGGATTATTCTTCGTATTCACTCCAATTGTCTTTTATGGCGTCGGACAAATTAAAATTGAGGCCTTTCCAATTGATTTTGCTACCATGTACAATTTTCCTGATGTATGGAACAACATCACTTACATTGGCAGTTGGTTTAATTTACTCATAGGAATGCTATTGCTTATTCTTGTTTGTAATGAATTTACTTTTAAAACCTTTAGACAACACGTAATTGACGGTAATAGTAAAGCAAACTTTATTGTTTCTAAAATATTATTACTGACTTCATTTGCATTAATAAGCAGTATCTACCTCTTTTTATTAGGAGCCTTATTTGGCTTTACGTCTGGTGGTGGAAATTTTTTAACGGATATTAAATACTTATTTATTTATTTTATTCAGGCATTAGGATACATGTCTATAGCACTTATTATTGCAGTTTTAATACGTTCTTCAGCACTAGCTATTATAACATTTATCTGCTCCATTTTTGCTGAAAGTATTATTCGATCATTAATACCTGATGCTATTGACCAATACTTCCCAATGAAAATTATCTCTAACCTTACTCCTTTTCCTACGCCTAAAGGGCTAATGATGGCAGGAATGAACAATTCTGTAATGCCTGAAGTAACGAATTTAGGTAGCTCACTCATTATTGCGGTAATTTATGTGTTTGCTTTTTGGGGAATATCTTATTTTATTTTGACTAAAAGGGATATCAAATAATTGCTACTCTTTAAGAAGTAGACGTATATTTTGAAAGACAACAACATAAGGTTTAAAAAGTATTCATTCAGTCTCATAAAACGACCAGAAAAAAATCATCGGTCGTAAACGAATAGAAACAATCTTTTTCCATATTTTCACTTTCAATCAATATTTTTAGCAAAAAATATCACTAAAAAATACAACTTTGCATTTATGGAAAAACTGATTGGAATTATACAACGAGTTACATATCACAACCAAGAAAATGGTTGGACAGTGCTAAAAGTAAGTCCAATTGACCGACCGCATGAATTAAAAACCGTTACTGTGCATCAGGCAAATGTTTTTGCGGGTGCTACAATGGAGTTTGAGGGAGAATGGGTATATCATGCTAAATATGGCGAACAGTTTAAAACGCAGAATACTTTTGAGAGAAAACCTGCCAGTTCATCAGCCTTAGAAAAATACATTGGTTCGGGTTTAATTTATGGAGTAGGTCCAAAAATTGCAAAGCGTATTGTTAAGCACTTTGGTAAAGAAACCTTGGATGTTTTTGAAGAGGATATTGACCGTCTTACTGAAGTAACTGGAATAGCTCAAGCAAAGCTCGATCAGATTAAATCATCGTGGACAGAGCATAGGGAAATCAGAAATGTAATGCTATTTCTGCAAGAATATGGAGTGAGTACCTTGTTTGCAGTTAAAATTTTTAAAACCTATGGCAACGATGCCATTAAAATCCTTCAAGACAATCCCTACCAATTATCGAAAGATATTTACGGAATTGGATTTTTATCTGCCGACAAAATTGCCCTAAGTATGGGTATTGAAAAAGACAGCCCTAAAAGGATACGTGCTGCCATTAGTCATGTGTTGGCAGCTAGTAGAGAACAAGGTCATTGCTATTTGGAATTTGAACATATTTTAAAAGATGTTGAATCCCTGCTTGATGCCAATTATTCAGAGCTCTTGGTTTCTGAAATAAAAGCCATGGAACAAGAAAATGACTTGAAAGTCAGGATAAAAAGAGAAAACGAAGCTGACATTAAATGTTATTACTCAAAATCGCTTTATTATGATGAGCTACACACCGCCGAAATTGTAAAATCCTTTTTAACAAAAACGGTAAGTGTTGATGTTGCAAGAGTAAAAAAATGGTTGAAGCTATTTAATGCCAAACAGGAGTTCCCATTAAGCGATGAGCAATTTGAATCGGTTTTAGGAGCTTGTCAACAGTCATTTTCTATTTTAACAGGTGGCCCCGGATGCGGAAAAACTACAACCACTAAAGCGTTGGTAAAACTACTGCTTGCCATGAACAAAAAGGTTACACTGGCTGCACCAACTGGTAGGGCAGCCCAACGTATGAGCGAAGTTATTGGTGTTGATTCCCAAACCATTCACCGCTTATTGGTTTGGCAACCCCATAATGGACAGTTTAAAAAGAATAAAGAAGAGCCTTTAGATACCGATTTTGTTATTATTGACGAATGCTCAATGCTGGATATTTCAATTTCTGCATCGCTTTTAAAAGCCATACCTCTTAGTGCACAAGTGCTATTTATTGGAGACCCCAACCAGTTGCCATCGGTGGGAGCCGGAAACGTACTTAAAGATTTAATTGAAAGCCAGAAAGTACCCTGTTTTAATTTACAAAAAGTATTCAGGCAGGCACAAGAAAGTCACATTATTAAGTTTGCCCATCAAATAATTAAACGACAAATACCAAAAATAGAATCGCCCATTAATACACCCACCATTTGGGATGAAAATACCGATTGCCTATTTATTGATTCCGAAGAAGCTACCAAGGAACAAATGCTTTTTATTAAAAAGATAACCCAGTCGATGAAATACGTAATTGAGAACGAAGGAGTAGCCTTTGTAAGGGAAAAGACCCCTGATGATGTGGAGGATAACTATAAATCAGTGATTCAGGAGGATGACATTTACATAAATAATACTACGGAAACAGAAATTGAAGAAATACGAAAAAGCGGTGTCCGCCCATATATTTTCAATATTCCCAACGACTACTTACATGCCGACATTCAACAGTTGCTTAAATCAGAAAATCATGCTTCTGCACTTAAAAATATTATTAAAAGTATTCACCCATGGTCAAGTTTAAACTATGGCTTTGTTGCGTCCGAAATGGTGGTTAGGCTCTATTCCCAATCCATAAAAGAACGACTGGGAACAAATTTAGAGGTGCAAATTTTAACTCCTATGACAGTTGGCAGCATGGGTGCTCGCAACTTAAACCTCTTGGTGCAAAATACTTTTAATCCCGACGATGGGCAGAAACCAACTTTACAGATTGGTGAACGGACGTTTCGTTTAGGCGACCGAGTTATACAACGCAGAAACAACTACGATCTTGAAGTTTTTAATGGAGATATTGGACGAATATCATTTATTGATAATCAAAACATGACCCTTGAAATTGCCTATAATTCAGGAAAAGTAGCACGGCAAGTCCATTATGAGAAGCAAGATATTCTTGATCTTGATTTAGCCTATGCCATTACCATTCATAAATCGCAGGGAAGTGAATTTGATGTGGTTATTATTCCCTTAGTGATGCAACATTTTACCATGTTATATCAGAACCTTATTTATACAGCGTTAACCCGAGCAAAAAAGATGGCAATTTTTGTTGGCACTAGAAAAGCTCTTGGTATAGCAGTCAAAAATATTGATAATCGTTCACGAAAAACCAGATTAAAATTTTTAGTACAGGAATAATTGATACCAAGGAACATACTGTAAATTTGTAAAATCTTTTTAGAAGGTAAGTAGTTAACTACTTAGTTTCATTTCGTGAGAGAGACGTTGACAAGACCTTCGGACGTTGTCAGGTCAAATCTGTCAGCGTGCGTAGCTCCTGACAGCATTTACACATATAATAAGCCCATATAATTGCTGCGTCTGTACATATGTAGTCAGTAACTTGCAATCATCAATTTTTCGCAAAAGTAAATCGTCAAATTTTGGCAAAAGTAAATCGCCAAT
>JAEINW010000314.1 GCA_016342715.1 Salinivirgaceae bacterium
CTTGCACATATATTCATATCCTTTTGTCTTTGTACCATATTTTTTAACTCTCTTAATGGTGAGGGTTTCATAAAAATCAATTTTATGCTTGCATCGCTTGTTGTTAACAACTAACAACTTAGGGCCTTACCCTAAGTTATATTATTTATGGCTTACAGCCATATACAGACAAATAATCATTTGAACTAAATCTACTTTACTTTCCCCAATTCTTGAAGTTATCCAATTGATTCTTCATTTTCTGTAACCCGTCAACATCGTCCCGAGACTCGGGATCGGCATTACTAAATCGAAACAGGTTTTGTGGATCGCACTCTTTGTTCTATCGTCCCTCTCTCCGCTTTGCGGTTTCTCTCCCAGGAGAGAACTTGCACCTATTAATCAATAAGCAAATAAGTTAATACATTACTAGCAAAAGCTTATTCAGCAAAAGTGCTCTCTTGGGAGAGCTGTCCGAAGGACTGAGAGGGAATAATGAAGTCGTAAAGTGAAACTAAGTACCCATAATAATCAAAAAAATTAGCCTCGTAAAGGCTTATATAATTCAACTTAGGACAGCGCCTTAAGAATCAGTACAACTACGAAACGGCGCAAGTAAACATGTTAAATTAATAGTATATTTCCACATGCGACGCAATCCTTTGTATTAAAAAAACGGCTTGCATTTTATTGCTTTAAATCAGTGAGACTATATTTTTCGAGTTGCAATCGAAGAAAAATAAAAAGTCGAACTGATCCCGAAAGCGAAGCGTATCAGAATCTTGTGTCTTTTTACCCGATGCTCGCAGCGAGGTAGTTTATTTTCTTAGCAATATTATTTATGACTGTCCTTTTCAAAATTTTAGCTTGCTCCACAACTTTTCAAATTGATCCTAGCTATCTATTTAGGGTTATTTGATTATTTTTTTTGCTTCCAATAGTTTTTGCAGTTCAAACATTTCATCTCTCAATCGGGCTGCTTCAATAAAATCAAGTTTGCCAGCTGCTTGTTCCATTTGTTTTTTCGTTTTATCAATGGTTTTATGCAAAGCTTCTTTACTCATGTAAGCAATAATTGGATCAGCAGCAATATCAATTTTCTCTATGCCAGAATAAGCCTTAGGCTTCGTTTCTGTTTCTTCTAAATCTTTGCTAGCCATACTGCGCTGAGCTTTAACTATTTGTTTTGGAGTTATGTTGTTATCTTCATTGTATTGAAGTTGTTTTATGCGTCTACGGTTAGTTTCATCAATAGTGCGCTGCATCGAACCCGTTACTTTGTCAGCATACATTATTACTTTCCCGTTAATATTTCGGGCAGCTCTACCCGAAGTTTGTGTAAGTGATCTTTCTGATCGTAAAAATCCTTCTTTATCTGCATCAAGTATAGCAACCAATGAAACTTCAGGTAAATCAAGACCTTCACGTAAAAGGTTTACGCCAACCAATACATCGTAAATACCTTTGCGAAGATTTTCCATAATCTCAATGCGGTCTAAAGTATGCACATCACTGTGGATATAGTTACATTTAATGTTTAGTTTTAACAGGTATTTATTTAATTCTTCAGCCATACGTTTGGTTAGTGTGGTAACCAATGTTCTTTCTTTAACGTCAATTCTAAGGTTTATTTCTTTTATTAAATCATCAATTTGATTTAGGCTTGGGCGTACATCAATAATCGGATCTAACAATCCTGTGGGGCGAATCACTTGTTCAGCAATTACACCGGCACTTTTTTCAAGCTCAAAATCTGCAGGAGTTGCACTCACGTATATAGTTTGACCAGAAATAGCATCGAACTCCTCAAAACGTAAGGGACGATTATCCATGGCTGCAGGTAATCTAAAAGCGTATTCAACCAGATTTTCTTTACGTGATCGGTCACCACCATGCATGGCTCTAATTTGTGGTATGGTTACGTGACTTTCGTCGATGATGGTAATGAAATCTTTGGGAAAATAATCAAGCAGGCAGAAGGGGCGCGTTCCAGGTTCTCTGCCATCGAAGTATCTGGAATAGTTTTCAATACCTGGACAATAACCCAGTTCCTTAATCATTTCCAAGTCGTAATTTACACGTTCATCAATACGCTTGGCTTCATGAGGTTTTCCTATTTCTTTAAAATGATCAATTTGTTTTACCAAATCGTCTTGAATATGTGAAATTGCCTGATTTATTCTGGCTTGTGTAGTAACAAAAATATTTGCAGGATAAACCAAGGCTTTCTCCATTTTTTCGATGGTATGACCATTCAATGGGTCAAAGGAATAAATTTCTTCAATTTCATCGCCCCAAAATATAAAACGATAGGCAATATCGCCATAGGCAAGGAAAACATCAACGGTGTCGCCTTTAACGCGAAAATTTCCCCGCTGAAAGTCAACTTCATTCCGACTGTATAAACCATCGACCAATTTTCGAAGAAATTGATTTCGTCCTACTTCCTCGCCAACCTTTAGTTCAATGATATTTTCATGAAAATCTGCCGGATTTCCAATTCCATACAAACAAGAAACCGATGAAACCACAATAACATCTCTACGTCCCGAAAGGAGTGAGGATGTGGTTCTTAAGCGAAGTTTTTCAATTTCGTCGTTTATGCTTAAATCTTTTTCAATATAAGTGTCGGTAACTGGTAAATAGGCTTCGGGTTGGTAGTAATCGTAATACGACACAAAATATTCCACCGCATTGTTCGGAAAAAACTCTTTGAACTCAGTGTATAGTTGTGCTGCTAGTGTTTTATTATGACTTAAAATTAATGCAGGTCGTTGCACCTTTTCAAGCACATTGGCAATGGAAAAAGTTTTACCAGATCCGGTAACTCCCAAAAGTGTTTGTGCGGGTAGACCCTGATTAATTCCATCAACCAATTGTTCAATGGCCGATGGTTGATCGCCAGTGGGCTGAAAAGGAGAAACAATTTTTAAGTCCATTCTAATTTTTACTTTACTATAAAAGTAGCATATATTGGAAAATGATCGCTGAATCCACCGTAATAATTCTTGCCACCGTAAGTCTTACTTGGCGATTTGTCTCCATTTTTATTCGTGTAACAAATAAAATCAGGATTATAAATAAAACCAGACTTATCCAATAATCTGAAACCTTTAGTATTTAATAACAATGGTTTAGTAACAATTAAATTATCGATCATGTTGTACTCACCTTTATAATAGAAGGTACCTTTTTTTTGATTGTGAAGATCGTACATTAAATTAACCAGTGTCTTATTTGAATTAATTTCTCCGGCATCTAAAGTTTCCTTGATGCTTTTGTTGCTTGGCTCATCATTAAAATCACCCATCATAATAATGCTTGCATTTGGATCCAGCATTAAAATAGAATCTACGTTATGTTTCAAAACTTTAGCGCTTTCAACTCTTTTGGGTTCCGATGCTTCTTGTCCGTTTCTTCGTGAACTCCAATGGTTTACAAATAAATGGATGGTTTCCTTTTTAACTTTTCCTTTTACATACAGAATGTCGCGTGTTCTTTTGTTTTCTGCGAAAGGAAAGCGAACCGCTAAGGTTTTGTGTGATACATACTTAAATTCTTTCGGATTGTATAATAATCCACAATCAATTCCTCTTGGATCAGGTCCCTCATCTAAAATCACTTTATAATTTGCTGGCTTGAGTTTTTCTGTCAAAACCAAGTCATTCAACACCTGAATGTTTTCAATTTCAACAAGCCCAATAATTTCGGGTAATTCTTGTGCGTTAATACTTGAAATCACGGTTGCCAAATCATTTAGCTTTTTGTAATACCTCTCGCTATTCCACATTTTTGCAGACTGGGGAGTAAATTCTTCGTCCGATTTGTTTTCAATATCAATGGTGTCGAATAAGTTTTCAACATTATAACTGAGTATGGTAAAATTCTTTTTTGCATCCCAATTTGCAGGTTGAGCAAAAACAGAAAGAGAAAATAGTATGCTTAAGGAAAAAATTAGTGTTGTTTTCATAATTATAGTTTATAAGTTTTACGATGGAACGCAAATTTAGATTTAATTCCTTAAAAACGCATTTTTTTTCTATAAAATTACGGTGTGTTATTTATGAGATAGGAGTTTTTTACTACTTGAATATTAAAAAGTCCTTCTTGTATTTCAAAAGCAGCGGAATCGGGGGCAAAATGGAATTCATCGGATGAGAACATTCTTATTTCTTTATGTTTTTGTAAAGCATTATTTTCTAATACTACCATTATTTGACGATCGGCAGCATATACATTGAATTCTTTTACCTTATAGGTTTCTATATGGCTAAATGTGGAGAAGGTATAATTAAGGCTTAGTATTAATGCAAGTAGAAAGGGACTAAGACCGCAAACAACTAATAGAATTTTTAATTCATATTGTATTTTATAAATTAGCGGGAAAATGCTAATTGGTAAAAAACTTAGTATTAAAGCAATAGCTAAATAAATTCTAAAAATATAATTCCAGCTGAGCAATGTGTTTGTTCCATATATTCCGCTTACAATTAAACCAATAAAAAACAAGCTAACAATGAGTTGAATTTGTCGTTCTGTTTTTTTATTGAGCCATTGTTGTTTTTTTTGGTTCTTAATGGCTTCGCGCAAATAAAATTTTCGTTGAAGCTTGCGATATGTTTTTTGCGACCACATAAATTGCTGTTCTGGTTTTAATAAATGTAGGAAGAATTGGTTAATTATCAATGGATTGTTGTAAGGAAGTAGGAAGAAGTCAACAGTGGGCAGTTAACAGTAGGCAGTCCACAGTCGGCAGTAAGCAGTAAGCAGTATTCAGTGAAACTAGTAGCTGGAAATTTTTCATTAACCCGTTAACATCAGTAGATTTGACGGTGTTAAAAACCACAAAATGTTTCTGGAAACCGGAGAGTGGGAGCAGCAGGCAGATATGGAAAATTGGAAGAGAAGTTGCTTAGCGACTATTTCATTTATAGCTCCATGTATTTTTTCATTTGTCTGTATTAGCAAAAAAAGTCGTTTAGCAACTAGTTTTTACATTCCAAAAACTTGTTCAATAAAAGTGTTCTCTTGGGAGAGCTGTCCGAAGGACTGAGA
>JAEINW010000315.1 GCA_016342715.1 Salinivirgaceae bacterium
GTAATAAAGTTTCTAATTCCATTTTTTGAAAATAAGAAAAAATATTAAAAACAACCCTAATATTTACTTGATCCTATTTCAACTTAGGGCAACGCCCTAAGAATTAGTACAACCATACGAACCGTCGCAAGTAAATATGTTAAATTATTAAAATATATCCACATGCGACGCAATCTATTACATAAAAAAGCGAGTTGCGTTTTGTTGCTTTAAATCAGTGAGACTATATTTTTTTGAATTGAAAACGAATAAAAAACAAAAATTCGAACTAATCCCGAAAGAGAAGCGTATCAATATATTGACTCTTGCTCCTCGCTGCTTGCAGCAAAATAAAAAGCAAATTATTCTCCATTAATACCACATCTGCTTACTGCGAGGTTGTTTAAATTCTAAGCTATATCATTTATGATTGACCTTTTCAAAAAATTAAGTTTGCTCCACAACTTTTCAATATGATTCTTGATTCCTCAGGTAAAAGTGATTTTGAAAAGGTATAAAACCAAAAAAGCTCGGAAATTTCCGAGCTTTTTGCAGTGGTGCCACCAAGAATCGAACTAGGGACACATGGATTTTCAGTCCATTGCTCTACCAACTGAGCTATGGCACCCTGTTTTGCTAAAGAGCGATGCAAAAGTAAATAAAAATATCTTTCCTGCAAACAAAAAATAAGAAAAAATAAACGAATTTTTTATCGGGCAATAGTTTCCTTAATCTAGTTGATTAAAAGTCAATATAATAATGAATTTTGAGTGCTGTAATTTAGATTCATTTAATATAATATTTATTGCGTTTCGATGCTATCCGAATTCATTTATGCACATTAAACAGTGTATTCAAAGTAGAAAACATGATAATTAGTTTTGAATTATTCTTCTTAGTAAAATGTTAACATCTCTTTGATTCATTTTTTACGATTTCCACTCAATATGATTAGTTTTGTTATTTTATAAATTATAAGGCGAATATTTTGGCAAATAAAGAAGATAAAGTGGTGAAAACACCGCTAATGAAACAGTATTATAGCATTAAAACAAAACATCCCGATGCTATATTGTTGTTTAGAGTGGGCGATTTTTATGAGACTTTTTCAGACGATGCAATTAAAGCTTCTGGAATATTAGGAATTACCTTAACAAAGAGAGCCAATGGGGCTGCTTCGTTTGTTGAATTGGCCGGATTTCCCTATCATGCCTTAGATACTTATTTGCCAAAATTGGTTCGTGCAGGTCAACGGGTTGCTATTTGCGAGCAATTAGAAGACCCAAAAATGACCAAAAATATTGTAAAACGTGGTGTTACAGAGTTGGTAACTCCAGGAGTCTCAGTAAACGATAACATTCTTAATCATAAGGAAAATAATTTTTTGGCTAGTGTTTATGTCGAAAAATCGATGGCTGGAGCGGCATTTTTAGATATCTCGACCGGAGAATTTTACACTTCGGAAGGAAGTTTTGACTATATAAATAAACTATTGCAAAGTTTTAAACCTAAGGAGATTTTATACGAACGAAGCAAGAAGGAAATTTATTTAGAGCAATTTGGTCATGGTTTTTATAATTATCCGCTTGACGAGTGGATATTTAATAGTGATACTGCAAATGATCGTCTTCTGAAGCATTTTGAAACGCAATCGTTGAAAGGCTTTGGCATATCTACTTTGCAATATGGAATTATTGCGGCGGGCGCTATTTTGTATTATCTGGATTTAACTCAGCATCATCAAATAGGAAACATCACTCGAATAAGTAGGATTGCTGAAGAGGAATATGTTTGGTTGGATCGTTTTACTATTCGAAATTTGGAAATTTTCGGTTCCATGAATGAAGACGGAAAGTCACTGATTGATGTAATGGATCACACACTTTCTCCCATGGGTTCGAGAATGCTTAAGCGCTGGTTGTCGTTGCCATTAAAAAACATTAATGCGATTAATGATCGACTAAACACTATTGAATATTTTCAACAGAATAGTGAGTTAAAGAGTGATTTCGAATTGCATGTTAAGCAAATTGGCGATTTGGAACGCTTAATATCAAAAGTGGCTTTGGGTAGAATAAATCCACGGGAAGTGCTGGCATTAAAAAATGCTTTAGAAGCAATTAATCCGATAAAGAATCTTTGCGAAAAGGCTGAAATTAAAAGTTTGAACACCATTGGCGAGCAGTTGAATCCATGTAAATTGATTAAGGAGAAAATTGAAAACGAAATTCATCCCGATCCGCCCACGGCTGTTAATAAAGGAAGTGTAATTGCCAATGGTGTAAACGCAGAACTCGATGAGTTGCGGAGCATCGCTTTTAGCGGCAAGGATTATTTGTTAGGAATGCAAACACGCGAAAGCGAGCGAACAGGTATTCCATCGCTAAAAATTGCGTTTAACAATGTATTTGGATATTATATTGAGGTTAGAAATACACATAAAGATAAAGTTCCTGAAGAATGGATACGTAAGCAAACATTAGTAAGTGCTGAACGATACATCACAGAAGAACTTAAAGAATATGAAAGCAAAATATTAGGAGCTGAAGAAAAAATTCTTGCCTTAGAAACCAAACTGTTTAATGAGTTGGTTTTTAGTTTGTCGGAATATATTTCGGCCATACAGTTAGATGCGCATTTGCTCTCAAAATTAGATTGTTTGCTTTCTTTTACAACCTTGGCTGAGCGAAACAATTATTGCAAACCAACGGTGAATGAAAGTAATATTATTGAGATTATTCAGGGAAGGCATCCAGTGATAGAAAAACAAATGCCTGCTGGCGAAGAATATATTGCCAACGATGTACTGCTGAATCAACACGATCAACAAATTATAATAATTACCGGACCAAACATGGCTGGTAAATCGGCCTTATTGCGTCAAACAGCCTTAATTGTATTAATGTCGCAAGTAGGTTCCTTTGTACCTGCCCAAGCTGTAAATTTAGGTTATGTCGATAAAATATTTACCCGTGTGGGAGCTTCCGATAATATTTCGATGGGAGAATCAACTTTTATGGTTGAAATGAATGAGGCGGCAAGTATCTTGAATAATATGAGTGACCGCAGTTTAATTCTTTTGGACGAATTAGGACGTGGAACCAGCACCTACGATGGAATTAGCATTGCCTGGGCTATTGTGGAATATATTCATGAACACCCCAATGCCAGTGCAAAAACATTGTTTGCTACCCATTATCACGAATTAAACGAAATGACCAAATCGTTTAAGCGAGTAAAGAATTTTAATGTTGCAGTAAAAGAGATAAATAAAAAAGTGATTTTCTTGCGTAAGTTGCAGCCAGGCGGAAGCGAGCATAGTTTTGGTATTCATGTGGCAAAAATGGCTGGAATGCCTAAAAGTGTGGTGCAAAGAGCTGAAAAAATCCTTTTGGAATTGGAGCAAACCCGTGGCAAGCAGGATTTAGACGAGGAAGTAAAAGAACTTGCAAAAAAACGTGAAGGCATGCAACTTAGCTTTTTCCAACTCGATGACCCAGTATTAAAGCAAGTGCGCGACGAAATTAAAAATCTGGATATTAACAACTTAACTCCCGTTGAAGCACTAAATAAATTGAATGAGATTAAAAAGTTGACAGGGTTATAGAACAATATTGCTTTTTGCTGAGTAAAAAAAATCATATTTTTAACATGTTTAATTTTAAAATTTGCTTGAACATAAATGTAAGTAGGTAAAAGCACAGATTGGTTACACTATTTGGTTCGTTAATAAATTGAGTTTAAGTTCTAAAATAGCAATTTTTAGTTTTGATGGGTGCTAACTTGCTTTGGAACAACAAAAAACTCTGTTGGGATTTATTAATGGCGGATATTTTTCGGGTTAGCAATAAAAAAGCTACCCTCGTGGATAGCTAATAATAAAAAGTTGCTTTTTATTTAACCCTAAGTTGAGCGATTTGAATAAAATGAAAAGCGCTATACTTAGAGTTAACCCCGACCTAGAAATTGTTGGTTTTCACAATTTGAGTGAAATGAAAAATTTGAAAACCTTACAATAACTCAGTCGATTGAGCAGAATAGCGATAGCTAATCGCTCAATTTGGGTTAAAATGAAAAAGCTTGTAAATCGGCACCAAATTTATGGATTGCTTTTTCAATTTTTAATAATTGTTTCTGGCTAGGATTTTTAATACCCATTGCATACTGACTAATTAAGCTTTGGTTGATTCCTGAAATGCGTGAAATTCCAGCTTTGGTCATTATACCATCCAACCATTCAAAGAATGTAATAGAATCGAGTTTAAATGATAATTCATAATCACTTTGTAATACTTCCGGTATTTCTTCATTAAACTCTTTTAGCAATTCCAAGTGAGAATCAATTGCATCAACAATATTCTTTTTTGTTTCATCGTATGTTTTGCCAGTTGCTGCACAGCCAGGTATTTCATTAGAGTAGGCGGAATACCCTGTATCGGTTCTTTCCAATACGACATTTAAGCGTTTCATTTTTCAGATTTCAGATTTCTAAGTAAGTGTTTCTTCTTAATTTTTTAAATAATCTTTTCGTAGCTGGACTAATTTAGTCCGGCTTGCTTCATAATACTATTTTCTGTTCCTTTCTTAAGATCATCACTAAGCTTTCCTGCGATAGTTACTAATCCTTTTTTGCTTGGGTGTTTGAAATGTCTATGGTCACCCTTGATTCTAGCTAAAAACCAACCATCATCTAAAATGAGCTTTATTAACTCCTTAACTTTTGCCATAATAAAATGAACTTATTAAGAGGTTATAGCAATATAAAGGTAATGAAAGTATTACTTGTATGAAAGAAAAGGTAATATTATTATTACTTATGTTTAGAAGATTGAGCTAAATAAAATATCAATTAAGCTGACATTATTTGGGACAAAAATGAGGCTGTCTAAAAAGTAAAAAACCTTATATGTACACTTTCAAATTATTCGCTATCGCTTATGAGATCGCTTTGTTATTCGCAATTGCTCATGAGCTTGCAAGCAAGGTTCGCTAAGTTGAAAGAAGAGAACGCTCCTG
>JAEINW010000006.1 GCA_016342715.1 Salinivirgaceae bacterium
ACCTTACAATAACTCAGTCGATTGAGCAGAATAGCAATAGCTAATCGCTCAATTTGGGTATCATTAATATTTCTGCTGGCAACGATTTTTCACCTGTTCAATACCGGAGGCGTTGCTTCCGGCTGAAATAAATATGCCTTACAGGCAATTAATTGTCTGAATGTATTAACCGACTTTTTAAAACCACCTTTTCTAATTTGCCAATTTAGGTTGACATAGGGATAAGCATATTTTATTTTATTGGTAAGATGGAACCCTGAAGGGCTCAGCGGAAGCTAATACCCATGTTAAACATTTTCAGTAGGTGTAATATTCATTGCATGGATATTTCATAATGTAAGTTTTCAAAAGTTAAACTATCCTTTTTGAACAGCCCTTTTTATACTAATTTTTTACAAAAGCGTTCTACTACTTCTTTTATTTTACTCAGCATATAAGGTTTTGTTAAAAGCTCATCAAAACCTGCCGAATTAAATTCGTCGAAAAAATCATTTGGATTATGAGCAGTTAAGGCAATGATGGGAATTTTTGACGATTTATCATCAAATTTTGTACGAATGTATCTGGTTGTTTCCAAACCATTCATAACAGGCATCTCAATATCCATCAATACCATATCAAAATTAAATTCTGCTAATTTTTCAATTGCCTCTTTACCATTGCTTGCCACTTTATATTCACAACCTATATCTTTTGCAATTTCTGATAATAACATTCTATTTACAAAAATGTCATCGACAATTAATAGTAATGGTTTTGCCATAATACTTAATAGTTAAACGTTACAAATTCAGGATTTTAAAAATAATTAAAATAACTGATTATTTTTAAAAATTAAAACATATAAATAAATATTTATTTACAATTTTATAACTATATTTAAGAATATCTGAAGGTAGTAAATAACCATATAAAATTGCATCATGAACACTTCAAACTCAAAGCAAATAAATGATTTCATAAAACAATTCCCAACAGACGAAGTAATTTCAACATTAAATTCAATTGACAAAAAGATTAGTTCTCTTCATAGCATATCGTCAAAAGATTTTTTGTACTTCAATGCCTTATTAAAAGAATATTATTCTAAGATTAAACAAATATCAGATGCAAACAACGAAATAAGTGTTTTCTTTTCTAAAAAAATACCTGAATTAGTTGATGAAATAAAAGAAAAAAACAAAAAAGCAAAAGATTACATCGATCATTCAAAAAACAACAATTCTAAGGTTATTGAATATTTATCAATCATCTATTCTTCATTTGATTTAGTAATTGTTCCATTCAACAATTATAAACAAAACTTAATCACGTTTAAATATTTATTGGCTAACCTTAAACTACATTTAGGTTATGTTGAATTAGCAAATGGCAAAGAGCTGAAAAGTAGCGTACTAAGCATCGAGAAACATATCGACACCATTTATTCCCAATTTGAAGAAATTGCCAATAGAACTCAAAACGTATCACATAACATTATAAATCTGAAAGAATTTGCGGTGCTTGCTCAAACAAAAAATAGCAATGAGGTTTATGATAAATTAAAAGCCATATCCAATAAAATAAAAAAAATATCTATCGACGAATATCTTCCTGGAAATTACACGTTAGATCTTACACGTCGCACCCAAAATTGCTTTGCTAATATGGGAGAAGTGATTACTAATATCCAATATCATGATATTATTAGGCAGAAAATGGAACATATCCAAAAATCACAAAAAACCCTTATTGATGAATTAAATAAAATTGCCTCAACAGGCGACAATAACACGATTACAAACCAATTGGATTTTCTGATTCGAATTCCTGAAATAACTGATATCCAAGTAGCACAGCTCCTTTATACCAATAGAGATTATCAAACATCTATTGAAAAAATAACGAGCAAATTGATTGGCGTTGGCCATGAAATGAAAGAAATAAACAGCATATATAGAGCAGTGACTACCAATATTGCTTCATTTGAAGATTCATTTATTTCGGAAATTTCTGGAAATCAAGAATCATTTAGTACCTACATCAAATCGATAAATACAAATTGCAACAGTATTACCAATAAATACAATAAAATACATACAGAATATCACAACCTAAAAACCGATTACAATGTAATATTTGATAATGAAAAACAATTACGAAAAGCCATTATAACTTTTGAAAAACTGATTGAAATAAATGGCAAAAACTTTGGGAAAGAACTTGTCAAACGCTTAATTCAATTGGTCTCTGATTTGCAGTTCAATTCAAATTCAATCAAATCAAATTTAAATAACATTACTGGAAATTTCAGAACGCTTGATAATTTGGTGTCAACATTTAATTGCGAATACAAATTATTTCCGAACCAATCAGAAATAATTTCCAAGCTACATTCAGACACCAGCCAAACTAAAGGTATTTGCGAGAATTTTACAAACTTAAGCATTACTATTTCTGAAGAAATAACCTCATCTATTAAAAAAATTGAATACTACATTTTTTTTAAAAATACGGTTGAAGAAATTGTTACTGCCTTAAATAGCATAAATGATATAGTAAACTACAAAAGTTTAAAAGAGCTAGTTTCCGACAATAAAGAAATATTAGACAAGATTCAACAAATATATACCATGAAAAGCGAACGCGATATTCATGAAATGCTGACTGAATCAGGTAAAAACATATCTGATATCATAGAAAATGAAAATATTGATATGGATGAGCACGATATTGAATTATTTTAAATAAATTTATTGAATCGTTTCGAAACATAAACTTAAATCGAATGAAAGATTATTCAATTGACCTTAATCAAAATAAAAAAGAAAAGTCTTCAAATGTAACTATTCACGGACAATTAAATATCACAAACATATCTGACATTAAAAAAGGCCTTGAAAAAGCCTTAAAAAGTAAAAAAATAGATATAACGCTTGATAATATTGATGATATGGATGTTTCTTTTTTACAATTAATTAAAGCTTATAAAACAAAATGCAAGGCAAATAATATTGAGCTAAACATTTCAAGCACACTAAACGATGATCTTAACTTGCTAATTATAAGAGCAGGTTTACAAAATATAGTATAATTTAAAACCAAAAATCCATTTTAAAATGGGAAAACGAATTCTTATAGTTGATGATTCTGAAAGCATTAGAGAAGTAGTAAGTTTCACTTTAGAAAACGCTGGACACGATGTACTTAAAGGTATTGATGGACAAGATGCATTAAAACATCTGGACGGATCAAAATTGGATTTAATAATAACCGATTTGCACATGCCAAATATGGATGGAATTGAATTCATTAGAAGCGTGCGTGCAAAAGAAGATTACAAATTTGTTCCAATTCTTTTTTTAACTACCGAATCGCAAACTGCAAAAAAAATGGAAGCAAAAGAAGCCGGCGCTACCGGTTGGATAATTAAACCTTTTGTTCCAGAAAAACTATTAGCTGCCATAAATAAAGTTGTGAGATAATGGATAAATTCAGAGATAAATTTATTGAAGAAGCCAGTGATTTAATTAACGAGCTGGAAAAGGTATTACTTGAGCTAGAAAGCAATAAAGAAAATCCAGACCTTATTCAACAAATATTTAGGGTGATGCATTCGCTAAAAGGTGGAAGTGCCATGTTTGGGTTCAACAAAATTGACAAATTCACACATCATCTGGAAAATATTTACGATCTCATTCGCAATAATAAATTGCAAATGACTGATGAAATTCTAGATATCACATTAGCTGCAGTTGATCATTTGCGGAATTTAGCTCAAGAAAAAGACGATTCTGAAACTAAAAATAACATACAACACGATTTATTATTAGTCAAAATTGTTGATATAATAAATGAAAACGTTGCCGGTTTAGAAGAAAATAAAACAATACAACCCATAGTTGTTGCCTCCAACAAGGAACTCTCAACTTATTACATAAGCTTTAAACCTTACCATAATATATTCAATTATGGAACCAATCCATTGTATTTAATTGATGAGCTTTGCGACTTAGGAGAAACAAAAATATTCCCTCGATATGATAATTTGCCTGATCTTGATGATTTAGATGAAAAAAAATGCTTTTTTTATTGGGATATATTTTTAGCTACTAACCAAGGAATTAATGCCATTAGCGAAGTTTTTATTTTTGCCGATGACCAATGCAAATTAAAAGTCCACAAAATTTCAGAGATAAACCTATTAGAGGAAATATCTTTCATTGGGATAATTGAAGAAACCATTAATAACCAGAAAGACATTAATATTGATCAGCTTTTGCTATTGACCCATGAACTTGAAAAAGTTTTTGAAAAAGAGCAGGCTAAAACTGAAAAACAAACAACAACAACAAGTCACGAAGCAGGAATTTCAAGTATCCGCGTATCATCTGAAAAGCTTGACAATTTAATTAATTGGGTTAGTGAGTTAGTGACCATTCAAGCACGTTTAAGTTTATTTGCACAAGAAACCGAAACCGATGGATTATTACCCATTGCTGAAGAAGTTGAAAAAATATCGCGACATTTAAGAGATGATGTTTTTAGCATTCGATTGATTCCAATTGAAAATATGTTGACACGATTCCAACGATTGGTTCGTGAATTATCGCATGAATTAAACAAAGATGTGGTATTTAAAACTGAAGGAACTGAAACTGAGTTAGATAAAAACATTATCGAAGTATTAGCCGATCCTTTGATGCACATTATTAGAAATAGCTTAGATCACGGAATTGAAAGCACCGAAGAAAGAAAAAAACTAGGCAAACCGAATCGTTCCGTCATTCTATTAAAAGCATTTTATTCGGGTACAAATGTAATTATTCAAATTTCTGATGATGGAAAAGGAATTGATCCTGAAAAAATTAAGAGTCAAGCAATCTTAAAAGGTCTAATTTCGCACGATGCAGATTTTAGCAAAAAAGAAGCCTTAGACTTATTATTTTTACCAGGATTCTCAACTGCCGAAAAAATTACAAAAGTTTCTGGTCGTGGAGTTGGAATGGATGTGGTAAAACGTAAAATAGCCGAAATAAGAGGTGAAGTAGATATTGATTCAATTTTAAACGAAGGTACTACCATCACCATTCGATTACCCCTTACCCTTTCAATAATTGATGGTTTATTGGTTCAAATAGGCGAAACAAAATTTGTGATTCCATTATCGTCAGTAGATAAATGTTACGAATTTAAACATGAAAAACTAGCTAATTCGGTAAATTATTTAATTCGCACCGATGATCATGAAGTAGCATTCTTAAACTTACGTGAAATGTTTGTGATTGATGGTACACCACCTGAAACCGAACATGTAGTAGTGGTTCAGTTTGGTGAAACAAAAATCGGACTCTCAGTTGACAACATCATTGGACAATATCAGGCTGTATTAAAACCACTTGGAAAACTGTATAAAAAACAGCAATCTATTTCAGGTGCAACCATTCTTGGCGACGGTACCGTTGCACTGGTATTAGATACAAATAAACTCATTAGCGATTATGCTCATAGTGAGAAAAAAATTGGAGGTTAATTATGAACGAAAATAACACATTAGCTAACGATAATGTAACTACCTTTTTAACGTTCATCCTTGGTAAAGAAATTTTTGCCACCAACGTAAAAAAAGTTCTTACTATTTTGGAAATGAGACCCATAACAAAGGTTCCAAATTCTCCGGAATATATGCGAGGAGTTATAAATTTACGCGGCAATGTATTACCAGTTATTGATATGCGCATTAAATTTGGTATGAGCCCCACACAATTTACCGACAATACTTGCATTATTGTATTAAATGTTACCATCGAAGATGAGGAACTACAATTAGGAATTTTAGTAGATGCTGTTGATAAAGTACTTGAACTAAAAGAATCGGAAATTGAAGAATCGCCATCAATAGGCACCAAATACAAAGTTGAATTTATTCAAGGAATGTATAAGTTAGAAGACGGTTTTATAATGCTTTTAAATATGGATTTAATATTTAATTCCGAAGTAATAATTTTAGCAAAAGAAAACGAGTCAGTAGCAATAGATGAATAAAAAATTATAAATAAATACAATCATAATGGACAATAACTTGTTCAAAAATATATATCAAGCAACATTAACAGATTCGGAATTTAATAAGCTTAGTACATTTATTCAAAGTAATTATGGCATTAAAATGCCTCCTGCTAAAAAAATTGTACTTCAAGGCAGATTACAAAGGCGCCTAAAGCATTTAAAAATTCCAGACTTTAAATCGTATATTGAATATGTTTTTAGTAAAAATGGCGAAAATGAAATTATCCATATGATGGATGTGGTTTCAACAAATAAAACCGATTTTTACAGAGAACCTGTTCATTTTGATTTTCTTAGAGAAGAATTGTTACCTGCTTTATATTCCCAAAAAAAAAATCATATAAAAATATGGAGTGCCGGTTGCAGTTCAGGTGAAGAACCCTATACCTTGGCAATTGTTTGTCAGGAATTTAAAGAGAAAAACCCAAACTTTGATTTTAGCATAATTGCCACAGATATTTCGACTCAAATGCTACAAGATGGAGCAAATGCAATTTATAAGGAAGAAAAAATTGAGATTGTACCCATTGAACAAAAACGAAAGTATTTTTTACGTTCAAAAGATAAGAGTAATCCTGTAGTTAGAGTATCGAAACAATTGCGAAACAAAGTTAGCTTTCAAAGGTTAAATTTTATGGATAATGCCTATTATATAAATGACTCATTTGATATCATTTTTTGCAGAAATGCATTAATTTACTTTGAACGCGAAAATCAAGAAAATGTAATCAATAAATTATGCGGCAAATTAAAACCTGACGGATATTTTTTTCTTGGCCATTCAGAATCAATTACAAACATGAACGTGCCATTAGCGAGTATAAAACCAACTATTTTCAAGAAAAAGTAAAAATTACGGCTATGCTATCAGATAAAGAATTAATAGAGCAGTTGCACGCAAAGCTCAATGAATTAAAAAGCTCACAGAAGCTTATTGAAAGGCAACAAGACGAACTAAAACTAGTTAACGAAAAACTTGCAGAATCTGAGGCTCTAAAAAGCCATTTTATATCAAACATAACCAACGAAATTATAAATCCATTTGCCTCAATATTAGGCTTATCAAAAAACATTATTGCAGCAAAAGATAGCGACATTATCAAAATAAAGAGCATGGCTGAACTAATTCATTCAGAAGCTTTTGAATTAGATTTTCAACTTAAAAACATTTTTACTGCCGCTAAGATCGAAGCAGGCGAAGCTTGTCCCGATTATGTTAAAACCGACATTAACCTTCTACTTGCTAGTATTATAAGTGCTTACAAATACAAGGCTGAACAAAAACAACTAAAAATAAATTTCTCCTTTGAGCTTGATAAAAAACTCACAGAAACAATATACTTTTCTACTGACCCAGAAAAGCTTAAATTAATTTTATCGAATTTATTAAGTAACAGTATTAAATATAGCAATGCTGCCAATAAAATTGAGGTAAAAGGTTGGATCGATAATAACAAGCTAAATGTAGCTGTTAAAGACCGGGGAATTGGCATAGACAAGAAAAATCTGGAAATAATTTTCGATCGTTTTAAGCGACTTGATTCCTCAATAAACTCAATTAATCCGGGTCACGGATTAGGATTGTCAGTTACAAAAGCATTACTCGATTTACTTGAAGGAAAAATTGACATTGTTAGCAAACGAAACTTAGGATCAGTATTTACAATAAGCATTCCACAAGTAGAGGGTGCGAATACTGAAGATTACGCAATGGATGGAAATGAATTCATATTTGGGGATAGCGACAATGAAATTTTCTAAAACTAATACCGAGATTAAAACCCATTATCTATATCCTGCGGCACTTTTTGCAGATACAGAACCACATATTGTAGATACTATTTTAGGTTCTTGCGTGGCTGTTTGCTTATACGATCCGATAAAAAAAATAGGCGGAATAAATCATTACATGCTTCCATTTTGGAACGGCAATGGACTTGCCTCTCCAAAATATGGAAATATTGCTATTCAAAAACTAATTGAGAAATTACACTCCTTTGGATGTAAAACTGAAAATATTCAAGCCAAAGTATTTGGTGGAGGCGAAGTGATAGTTACCGAAATAAATTTATTCAAAATTGGTCAACGTAATATTGAAATAGCTTTAAAGACACTAAGTGAATTAAATATTAGAATAACTGGTAAAAGTGTAGGTGGAAATCACGGTAGAAAAATTCGATTTAATACTGAATCAGGTGTTGTTATGATGAAACTAATACAAAAATCTACATAAATAATGGATCGTAAAATTAAAGTATTAATTGTTGATGATTCAGCTATAGTGAGACAAACCCTGGCTGACATTCTGGGAACCGATCCTATGATTGAAGTAATTGGCGTTGCAGCCGATCCATATTTTGCTGCAAAAAAAATTGTTCACGAAGTTCCTGATGTTATAACCCTCGACATAGAAATGCCTAAAATGGATGGCTTGACTTTCTTGAAAAAAATAATGACTCAACATCCAATTCCGGTGGTAATAATTTCAAGCTTAACAGCCGCAGGAACAGAAACCGGAATTAAAGCCTTAGAATTAGGTGCCGTTGAAATTGTTACCAAACCTAAACTAAGCACTAAAGAATTTTTTGAAGAATCTCGTATTCGAATTCGTGACGCAGTTAAAGCTGCGGCAGAATCAAAACTTTCAAGAAAAAAAGCAATTAAATATATTTCTACTTCACAAATCGAAATAAAACCGAAGCTTAGTGCAGATGCGGTTCTACCAAAAAGTACCCCATCAACAAGTATGATAAAAACTACTCAAAAAGTTGTTGTGGTTGGCGCCTCTACAGGTGGTACAGAAGCTTTACGGGTTTTTCTAGAAGCTATGCCTGCCGATAGTCCTGGAATTGTAATTGCACAACACATGCCTGAGCAGTTTACTCGTTCGTTTGCTGAGCGTTTAGATCAATTATGCAGCATTTCAGTTAAAGAAGCCGCAAATAACGATACCGTAATTCGTGGCCGAGCGTTAATTGCCCCAGGAAACCATCACTTAATATTAAAACGAAGTGGTGCTCGCTATTTTGTTGAAATTAATGATGGCCCATTAGTAAACAGGCATCGCCCTTCTGTAGACGTTTTATTCAGATCTACTGCTAAATATGCAGGTAAAAATGCAATTGGCGTTATTATGACTGGAATGGGAGATGATGGTGCTAAAGGTATGCTAGAATTAAATGAAACTGGAGCTCACACTATTGCACAAGATGAAAAAACATGCATTGTTTTTGGAATGCCAAAAGAAGCTATTAAATTAGGAGGTGTTGAATATACGCTACCCTTAAACGATATTGCTTCGAAAGTTCTTAAATTACAATATTAATATAGCAATAAGTAATTAGCCAATGTTTTACTGTTTATATTCCGCAGGTTTTCTAATGAATTCAAAAATATTTTAGTATTTTTAATGCTCATAGTTGGAATAAATACTATGTTTGCGTAATGAATTCATCTTCAATCACAACATGAATGGAAAAGAATAGAGTTAAGAATTTCAAGCTTCAATTTATATTTATAGGTTTTATTATTGGATTAATAATTGTTAGCATAATATATGCTTTCACCCTATCAGCAAATAACTTCCTTTTTACCTTAAAAAATCTAGCTACTATACATACCCATGGCTTACAATATTATGTAATTGATGCTATTCCAATTTTTATGGCTCTTTTGGGATATCTAATTGGTTTTTATACGCAATCAATTGCTCTGAAACTTGACAAGTTGGAATTGCAAACGCAAAATGCCTCAACCAACATGTTAACATTTGCTAATAATCTTGCAAAAGGTGTATTAGAATCAGAATATGAACCTTCTAAAGACAATTCACTTGGTAAAATTCTTGTAAATCTTCGTAATAGTTTATTACTAAATAAAAAAGAAGAGGCACAGCGCAAAAAAGAAGACGAGCAAAGAAATTGGATAGCAGAAGGATTAGCAAAATTCGGTGACATATTAAGGCAAAATAATGATAATATAGAATTACTATCTTACGACTTAGTAAGCAATTTATGTCGATATATTGACGCCGTGCAAGGTGGCTTTTTCATAATTAATGATGAAATTGAAGAAGACAAATTCTTTGAATTAGTTGCACATTTTGCCTATGATAGGAAAAAATTTAACAAAAAAAGATTAGAATTATCCGAAGGATTGGTTGGAAGATCAGCCTTCGAAAAAAGTACTATTTACATTGACGAAGTTCCTGATAACTACGTAGATATCACATCAGGTTTGGGTGAAGCCAATCCAAGAACACTGCTTATTGTTCCATTAAAAGTTAACGACATTGTTTACGGCGTTATTGAAATGGCATCCTTCCATTATTTTGATCCTTACAAAATAGAATTTGTTGAAAAAGTTGCTGAAAACATTGCAACTACTTATTCTACTGTAAAAATCAATTTAAAAACTGCATATTTACTTAGCGAATCCAGAGAAGCTGCAGAGCGTCTTACGCAACAAGAAGAAGAGATGCGTCAAAACATGGAAGAACTTCAAGCTACTCAAGAAGAAGCAGCAAAACAGGCAGAAGAATTTGTGAGTTTTACCAATTCAGTAAACCACACCTTAATTAGAGCAGAATACGATATAAATGGAGTATTGCTTTATGCAAATACCAAGTTTCTAAAGAAAATAGGCTATACCGGAAATAATGAAGTTGAAGGACATCATATTTCAATGTTTATAAGCGATAAAGATAAAACTTGGTTTAACGAAATATGGGATACACTTGCAAAAGGTGGGCGGCATTTCGAAGGTTACATGAAACATGTGACAAAATCAGGAAAAGATTTATGGACTATGGCTACCTATACTTGCGTTAGAAATAATGCGCAAGGTGTTGATAAAATTCTTTTCTTGGCTATTGATACTACTGAACATAAAGAACAAAGTTTGGACTTAGAAGGTCAAATTGAGGCCATAAACCAAACTAGCTTGAAAGTAGAATATGCACCAAGTGGTAGAATGCTAGATTGCAACGATCGATTCATTAAAATATTAGGATACAGCACTGAAGATTTGAAAGATTATAGTGTTGTTAACTTTATGGGCGAAGATGAACAAAGTGATTTTGAAGAAACATGGAATAAAGTAGTTAATGGAAAACCTTTCAGAGGTCAATCAAAATTAATTACAAAATCAGGCAAGGCAAAATGGTTTGATGTTACCTATACTGCTGCTCTCAATATGTATGGCGAAGTTTCTAAAATAATTTCGATTGCTAATGATATTACAGAGCAAAAAGAAATGGAGATTCTTACCAAACAACAAAATGAGCTACTTAAAAAACAAGAAGAAGAGCTCAAAGCCAATGAAATTGCACTTCAAAAACGATTAGATGATGCACGTAAAGAAGTTAAGCAACAATTCCAGGAAATTGAAAAGGTTAAAATTCGTAACGAAAAGACACTTGAAGGTGCTCATGATGCCATTTTAACGATAAATCAAGAAGGTATTATTGAGTTCTTTAACCGTGCGGCTGAAAACCTTTGGGGCTATTCTCGTAAAGAAGTTCTTGGAAAAAATGTGAAAATCTTATTCAGCGAAGTTAAGAATATGCTAGAAGATGAAATGGTTTACACATTAACACATCCTGAAAAACGCAAAATGGTTGGTGTTCGAAGAGAAACTCACATAATTACAAAAGAAGGCTCACCATTGGATATTATTATACTTTTAGCAGGAGCAAAAGTGCAAAATGAATATGCTTATACTGCATTTATACAGAATATTGAAGTTGAGTTATTTTAACTTAAAAAAGACATAAAAAAAACGAAGCGATTGCAATTTATTGTCAATCGCTTCGTTTTTAGATTAAATATTAAAACATATGACCCATAAAATTCAAACATACCTTTTTTTAGCAACTTTATTAGCCCTTGTTATTTCGTGTCGTGATATGAATGAAATTAGTACAAGTAGCGATGCTCGATTAAACTTTTCAACAGATACCATTCAATTTGATACCGTGTTTATTAATATTGGCTCAACAACTCAACAATTTAAAATTTACAACAATAATAAAGATGCGGTAAAAACAACCATCTCTCTTGGTGACATAAACAGTCTTCATTACAGGCTAAATATTGATGGGCAGCCAACCAATAAGGTAAATGATTATGAGATTCGAGGAAATGATAGTCTATACGTTTTTGTTGAAGTCACAATTAATCCAGCTGACCCCAACTCTCCATTGGTAGTTGAAGATTCCATAATGTTTTACACCAACGGAAATACACAAAATATTAAATTAGTTGCCTATGGGCAAGATGTACATCTTTATAAAGATTCTGTTGTTGATACAAGAACATGGATAGCTGACAAACCCTATTTAATATATAATTCTATTCTAGTTGACAGTGCTGAAACTTTAACTATTGAAGAAGGAGCAAAAATATATTTTCATAATAACTCTGCATTATATGTTCAAGGAACGATTGATGTGGAAGGATCGTCGGAAAATCCTGTTGTTTTTCAGGGTGACCGTTTAGATGAATACTATAAAGACCTTCCTGGCCAATGGTGGGGAAGTATTGAAAATGAAAATGGAACAAATTATACAGGCTGCATTCATTTTTGGCCTGGAAGCAAAAATAATATAATCAATCATGCAATTATAAAAAATGGTGTAATTGGCATCTTTGTTTATAATTACGAGGAAAATAATTACATATCACTAACCTTAAGAAACTCTGTAATACATAATATGAGTTCAATGGGTATTTGGTCTCAATTTTCAAATATAATTGTTGAAAATTCGGTAATATCAAATTGCAAATACTACAATGTGGTTCATGCATATGGCGGTCACGCAGAATTTTATCAAACCACTATAGGAAACTATTACCCGCATGAAACGAGAAATGACCCATCGCTTATACTTACTAATTTTTTTGAAAGTGAAAATGGAAAAGTTATTAATAATTATAGTGCCAAATTTGTAAATAGTATAGTTTATGGAAGTTTAGATAATGAGGTTGCAATAAATTACGCTTCCGATCCAACCAAAGAGTTCTATCTAGAATTTGATCATTGTATGCTAAAACTAGACAAAGATTTTGATACCAGTAACGAAGATATTTTTAAGGATATAATTCGTGATGAGTTTTCAAAACCAAACTTTATGGATGTTTACAATGGTGATTTTCGTTTAGATACTTTATCGGCGGCTAAAGATGCTGGAACTACACAATATATTGATTTATTTCCTATTGATATGGATGGAAACAATAGATTACTTGATGGCTTACCAGACTTAGGTGCATACGAAAGAATTGAATAAGTAATATGAAGTAGAAATGAATAAAAATCAAATAATCACTATTTTATTTCTGCTTCACCCCTTTTATTGTGTTTTTTCGCAAAAGCAAAAATACTCCGATGAAATAAATACAATTATTGAAAAGAGAAGGTTTGTAAGAGTAATGTTTTACAATTGCGAAAACTTTTTTGATACATCTAATGACTCGCTGAAAAACGACGAAGAGTTTCTGCCCAACGGAGAAAGACATTGGAATGATTCAAAATACTACAAAAAACAAAATAACCTTTCAAAAGTAATTACTGCTGTTGGTGGCTGGAATCCACCTGAAATTGTAGGCTTATGCGAAATTGAAAATAGCTTTGTGCTGGACGGATTAACCAAAAGCTCACCTCTTTACCAATTTGAATATTCTCTAATACATAAAGAATCACCCGATCGTAGAGGAATTGATGTAGCCTTATTGTACAAAGCATCAAAATTTAAACCTCTAAGTACTGATTTTATTCAAGTTAGATTCAATAACTCCGATTCTAAAACACGAGATATTTTATATGTGATGGGCAAACTATCGAACTCCGACACGCTACATGTTTTTGTGAATCACTGGCCATCGCGCTGGGGTGGAGAATTAGAATCGGAACATAAAAGAATACAAGTAGCACAAATAGTAAAAAATAAAGTTGATTCAATTTTTTCAAAGTACGCAAATGCCAAAATTATAATCATGGGCGATTTGAACGATGAGCCAAGCAATAAAAGCGTGTCAAAAATCCTTCAAGCAAATACAAATTTAGATTCAATTTTTTCGGCTAAACTATACAACTTAACTGCAACTTTATATCCAAATAATGAATTTGGAACCCACAAATACCAAGGTAAATGGGGAATATTAGATCATATGATTGTGTCTGGAAATTTAATAAACGATAGCCTAAAAACACATGTTTCGTTAGATGACATTCACATTTTTAATGCCGATTTTTTACTTGAACCCGATGAATCATTTTTAGGAGTCAAACCATTTAGAACTTATGTAGGATTTAAATATAATGGAGGATTCTCTGATCATTTACCAGTGTTCCTTGATTTGCATCAATAGCTATTATTCAGCAACTTTAAAACCCATCTCCTGCCCTTTCGCAATCATAAATGCGTGTGCGGCTTCGTAGGTATTTTCAATTTCGCCATCGAGTATTGCATTTTTTATTGCTGTTTTAATATCACCAATAGCTCTACAAGGTGGAAGGTCAAAAGTTTTAATAATTTCTTCTCCTGAAATGGGTGGTTGCCAATTGCGTACTTTATCTTTTTCTTCAACTTCTTTCAATTTTTGACGAACCAATTGATAATTATCAAGATACTTGGCTACTTTATCGGGATTCTTTGAAGTAATGTCAGCATCACACAAAGTCATTAAATCTTCCACATCATCGCCTGCCTCAAACAATAAGCGACGAATAGCACTATCAGTAACCTCTTCTTGCGCTAATACAATAGGACGCATGTGCAAGCCCACCATTTTTTGCACATATTTCATTTTATCGTTCAATGGGAGTTTTAAATTCCTGAAAATTTCAGGAATCATTTTATTCCCAATAAATTCGTGTCCATGAAAGGTCCATCCAACATCTTTACTATATCGTTTTGTTCGTGGCTTTGCAATATCATGCAAAAGTGCTGCCCAACGTAACCAAATATTATCAGTATTTTTACAAATATTGTCAAGCACTGTCAAGGTGTGAAAAAAATTGTCTTTATGTTTTTGGCCTTCCTTAACATCAACCCCACGCAAGGCCGCTAAATCAGGAAAAATATAATCTAACAATCCAGTTTTTGCTAAAAGTTTAAAACCTACCGATGGCCTTTCGCACATCATTATTTTATTTAACTCATCGCTTACTCGTTCAAAAGAAATTATTTTTATACGCTCTTTATTTCTTTCAATAGCTGCCAAAGATTCTTTTTCGATATAAAAGTTCAATTGATTGGCAAAACGAATGGCACGAAGCATTCTCAAAGGATCATCAGAAAAAGTAATGTCAGGATTTAAAGGGGTTCGTATGGTTCTATTTTTTAAATCATTTACTCCATTAAATGGATCAAGCAACTCACCAAATTTGTCAGCATGCAAATTCAACGCCAAGGCATTTATCGTAAAATCTCTTCGGTTTTGATCGTCTTCCAATGTTCCATTTTCTACAATTGGATTCCGCGAATTCCTTTGATAAGACTCTTTTCGAGCACCCACAAATTCAACCTCAAGATTTTTATATTTAAACATGGCAGTTCCAAAATTCTTAAAAACTGACACTTTGATGTTTTTTCCCAATTTCGCTGCCACACTTTTTGCCAAATCAATCCCGCTTCCTATGGTTACTATATCAATATCCTTCGAAGGACGATTCAAAAACAAATCGCGTACAAACCCACCAATAACATAGGCTTCCAAGTTATTTTCTCCGCAAACCTCAGCTATCTTTTTAAAAACAATATTGCTTAATTTGTCTTTCATCTTACAGTATGACAATTTTTCATTTAGGGATGCAAATTTAATTTAATTTGTCGGGAACTTATAAAATAGCGACTATTTATTAACTAAATTACAAGTAATGTGTTTACAAAATACCGACATCTTTAACGAAAAAAGAAAAATATATTAATGGCACTAATTTTGTTATTTACATATTTAGATATATAAAATAGAAATAAAATAAAAATTAAGAGATATGATTGAGCATTTGACAACAGACACATTTAAAGAAAAAGTATTCAATTTTGAAGAAAATAAAGAGTGGAAATTTGAAGGTGATTTACCATGTGTAATAGACTTTTATGCCGATTGGTGTGGCCCTTGTAAAATGGTAGCTCCAGTTCTTGAAGAATTATCGGCAGAATATAATGGGAAATTAAATATTTACAAAGTTGATACAGAAGATCAAAGAGAACTTTCAGCTATGTTTGGAGTTCAGAGTATTCCATCGATATTATTTGTACCAAAAGATGGTCAGCCTCAAATGGCACAAGGAGCTTTACCAAAAGATAGCTTTAAACAAGCTTTTAAAGATGTATTTAGTGTTGAGTAAAAACTATACAAACTAGCAAAAAGGGTTGTTTCAAAAATTGTAACAACCCTTTTTTATTCTAAACTTTCCTCATATTGTCAAGTGGACTTTTAATATTCCTATAAAAACAAGAATTCCATATCCGCAAGTCAACCTTCTATTTATTGTTTTTATCTTATTGTTTATCTGCCGTTTAACACATTACTCATCAGTGTTTTTTGCATATAGTCAACACTAATATGTTCATTTTCCATAAAATTTGAATTACAAATCAACTCTTTCTTTACTAAAAAAAATAAAGAAAATGAAAGAAGTTGTTATTGTCTCGGCTGCACGGACTCCCATTGGAAATTATGGTGGTAGTTTAGCCAATTTTTCTATAGTCGATTTAGGTAGAATAGCTGCACAAAAAGCCATACAAAATGCAGGAATTAATCCCAATGAAATTAATGAAGCCATTATAGGCAACATTCTTTCAGCAGGCGAAGGTCAAAACGTTGCAAGACAGATTGCAATAAATTCGGGATTACCCGAAACAAGTCCAGCAATGACGATTAATAAATTATGTGGCTCTGGACTTAGAGCAGTAAGCATGGCTGCGCAATTCATTATGCTTGGTGATGCGAATGTTATTCTTGCAGGAGGGTCAGAAAGCATGAGCAATTCACCATACTTATTAAAGAAAGCAAGATTTGGGTACAGAATGGGTCATGGCGAAATTGTTGATAGCATGATCAGTGATGGTTTGACCGATGCTTTTAACAAATACCACATGGGAATAACTGCAGAAAATATAGCTGATCAATGGAATATTTCGCGGGATGAACAGGATGCATTTGCACTAAATAGTCAAAGAAAAACTGAAGAAGCTCAAAAAGCAGGTAAATTCAATGATGAAATTGCTTCAATTGAAATTCCTCAGCGAAAAGGTGATCCAATTATCTTTGATAAAGATGAATTTCCAAAACATGGCTTAACCCTTGAAAATCTTCAAAAACTTCGCCCAGCATTTAAAAAAGAAGGATCGGTTACTGCAGGAAATGCATCAGGATTAAATGATGGAGCTGCAATGCTTTTAATCATGTCAATGGATAAAGCCAAGGAATTAGGATTAAAACCTTTGGCCAAAATTATATCATATGGAAATGCTGCATTAGACCCAAAAATTATGGGTTATGCCCCAGTTCCTGCCACAAAATCAGCATTGCTAAAAGCAAAAATGACAATTAAAGATATTGACCTGATTGAAGCAAATGAAGCCTTTGCTGCTCAATCGATTGCTGTAATGCGTGACTTAAATCTCGATCCTGCTATAGTTAATGTAAATGGCGGAGCTATTGCTTTGGGGCATCCTATAGGTGCATCAGGAGCCAGAATTTTAACCACTTTATTGTATGAAATGAAGCGTAGTAACAAAGCCACTGGATTAGCAACGCTTTGTATAGGCGGTGGTCAAGGAACCTCGATTATTGTGGAACAAATTTAAAAACAAATAACCTTAATAAAATGAAAAGATTAGAAAACAAAATAGCCATTATTACCGGTGGCGCTGATGGTATTGGTAAAGCAGGCGCACATAAATTTGCAAATGAGGGTGCAACGGTAATAATTTGGGACATGAACGAAGACAAGGGAAAAGAAACAGTTCAAGAACTCAAAAACATTGGAGCAATATCAGAATTCTATAAGGTGAATGTAGCCGAATATGGTGAAGTTGAAAAAACTGTGGCGGAAATAATCGAAAAATATAAAAAAATTGACATTTTAGTCAATAATGCCGGAATTACAAGAGACGCTACGCTAAAAAAGATGACCTCAGAACAATGGAATCAGGTAATTTCAGTTAACCTTACCGGAGTTTTTAACTGTACGAAAATAATTAGCCAGCATATGGTTGAGCAAAATTTTGGGAGAATAATCAATACATCATCGGTAGTTGCACTTTACGGAAACTTTGGACAAACCAATTATGTAGCAACAAAAGCTGGAGTAATTGGAATGACAAAAACATTGTCAAAAGAATTGGGAAGAAAAGGAATTACAGTAAATGCTGTGGCTCCTGGATTTATATTAACCGAAATGGTTAAAAAAATGCCAGAAGACGTATTGAAAATAATGGAAAGTAAAGTTCCTATTGGCCGACTTGGGCAGCCCGAAGAAATTGCATCAATTTATGCCTATTTAGCAAGTGACGAAGCGGCATACATTAACGGAGCAACCATTAGCGTTGATGGTGGTATGACTATTTAAAATATTGGTTTTTATCTCAATAATATGCATTGGGCGATTCAATGATTTTTTAAAGCACAAATGTTCGCCCAATGTTTTAACTTAACAAAATTAAAATTCCACCAATTAATAGTAAATTGAAACAGACCATGAATGGGATTAATACAAAAGTACACATGTGCATGATTAACTTTGTGTCAAATCGCAGTATAATAGGTAATTAAAAGATTAAAAATGGCAAACACACAACAAATAATAGGAACCTGGATATTGTTATTTATTTATGCGGGATTCATTTTGTACTTTGTAATTAAAGGTGCCTTAAAAACAAAAAGCATAAGCGATTATGCTGTGGGCACTATAAATTTTTCTCCAGCCTTTGTAGGATTTTCATTAGCTGTATCAATGACCAGTGCTGCAACATTTATTATCAATCCAGGATTGATTGCAGTATATGGAATATCAGGCGTACTATCATTTGGTATATTTTTCCCATTAGCTACAATGATATCGTTGGTAGTTTTAACAAAAAGTTTTCGAAAATTCGGGCAAACGGTAAAGGCACTAACTCTGGCCGATTGGATCGGAATCCGTTATAAAAGCAAAGGTTTTGCTTTGTTTATGGCGTTTTTATCATTTTTATTAATCACATTTATTGTACTTATTCTTGTAGCAATAACAAAGGTTATATCCAAGGCTCTCAATGCCAACGAAACAATGGTTTTAATTTTAATTATTGTATTTGTATTTGGTTACATGATGTTTGGTGGGGCAAATTCGCTAGTTTACACAAATAGCATTCAAGCAGTAATAATGCTTATTGTAGCAGTAATTCTATTATTTTCAGGATACGAATATTTTAAAGATGGTATTTCAGGTATTTTTGATAAGCTTACCCTAATTGATCCCAATCTTGCAAAATTAACAAACCCTAAAAGTGTATTATTTCGCGATTATTTTGAAATAATATTTGTGCAATTGATTGTAGGGTTTGCAGTAGTTTGTCAACCTCACATTATCACCAAATCGTTTTTTTTAAAAGAAGAAAAGGATGTAAACAAATTTTTAACAACAGCTATTCTTGCTGAAATCTTATTTTTCTCAGTTGCCTTTGTTGGAATTTATGCAAGATTAACTTTCCCCGATTTAATGGCAAATGGGGTAGCCTTAAAGACTGATGGGATAATTCCAGCCTATGTAGTCCAAGTATTTTCACAAGGATGTCTCCCAATTGTAATCGGACTAATTGTAATAATGGGACTAATAAGTGCAGGACTATCAACATTAGAAGGATTAATTCAATCACTTTCAACAACTATAACCAGTGATATCATTAAACCCCTATTTGGAAATAAAATAAAAAAAGAAAAATCATATATCATAATTAACCGCTTTGCGATAGTTTTATTGGCCATCATTTCGTTTTATGTTTCGTTAGAGCAATTACGTAACCCAAAATTAAGCGTAGCTATTTTAGCACAAAACGGAGTATATGCTTACTTTTCGGTGGCATTTGCACCCATTTTATTTGGTGTATTTTTCAAAAAAGGAGGTATAAAAGCACCACTTATTGCTTCATTAACAGCCTTAACAACACATTTTTCAATTTACTATTTATTGCCTTTTTTGGTAGCAAAATATGGATTTGACTTTGGATGGTTTACTAAATATTTAGAAGGATCTGTTAGAAATCCAGCCATTGCATCAGCTACAGCAATTTTGTTATCAACATTGGTTGGTGGAATATTTTTATTGCTAAACAAAGATGAACATGAATAATTTTCAAGAAATATATAAGAATAAGCTAATAAGCATTGAAGAAGCAGTTAATCACATAAAAAGTGATAGCGATGTAATTGTTGCTCAGTGTGCTTCAGAACCACAAGGATGCATGTCTAAATTCCATTTAGTGAAAAATAAGGTTGAGAATGTAAAAGTATTCTCAGTATTAACTTTAAAACCTTATGATTTTTACATGAAACCAGAAATGAAAGGACATTTTGAGTTATGTAGCTGGTTTCATGCTCCTGGATCGCGACAAGCTATTAAAGAAAATACTGGTACAGTTACATTTGTGCCAAATATGTTGCATCGGGCTGCTACCGATCGTTTAAAAGTACGCAAACCCCATATGTTTTTTGGAACTTGCACCCCACCCGACGGCAAAGGCTTTGTTTCTCTTTCTTTAGGAATTACTTACGAAAAGGATATTATAGAAGCCGCATCGATTGTTGTTTTAGAAGTAAATGACAAACTGCCACTTACTTTTGGTGATACACATGTTCACGTTTCTGATGTGAACTATTTTGTTGAATATTCGCAAAGTCCACCTTCACTGCCATCGCCTGAACCCGATGATATTGCCATGCAAATTGGAAATAATATTGCCTCACTGGTTGATGATGGATCAACCATTCAGTTGGGCATTGGTGATATCCCAAATGCTGCAGCACTTTCATTACGAGATAAAAAAGATCTGGGCGTTCATACCGAGATGATGGTTGATAGCATGATGGAATTGGCAAAAATGGGAGTTATAACCAACAAAAATAAAAAACTTTACCCGGGTAAGTTCATTTGCACTTTCGCCATGGGTTCGCAAGAACTTTATGATTGGCTCGATAACAATCCTACTGTCGAATTTTTGAGAGGAAAGTATGTAAATGATCCCTGTTTAGTCCGACAAAACAACCAAATGATATCCATAAATACTTGCATAATGATTGATTTTAGTGGACAAGTAGCAAGCGAAGGAATTGGAATTAATCAATATTCAGGAACTGGAGGTCAAACAGATACGGCATTAGGAGCCATTGAAGGATTTGATGGAAAAGGTAAATCTATCATTGCTTGTCGTTCAACAGCAAAAAAAGGAACTATTTCAACTATTGTTCCAACATTACCTAATGGAACTCCTGTAACCTTGCATCGCAGCAATACCGATTATGTGGTGACAGAGCATGGAATTGCCCGATTAACCGGATTGACAATTAAAGAAAGAACTATTGCATTAATAAATATTGCACATCCAAAATTTAGAGATGAACTTAAAACAAAAGCAAGAGAATTTGAATACATCGATTAAAAATAGCCATATGTTACCAATAAAAATAAAAAGTACTGGTATTTATGTTCCGGGAGAACCAATTACCAATAAAGAATTGATTGAATTAACCGGCGCCGATTTGAATGCTGAAAAATTAGAAAAAAAACTTGGAATATATCAGCGTCATATGGCTCATTTACGCGGAATAAAAGAAACAACTGCTGATTTTGCAACAAAAGCCTGTGAAAACGCATTACAAAATACAGGAATAGATGCAAATGATATAGGCTTGTTTATTGTAGCGTCGGACACTCCTGAATATATTTCGCCCGCAACTACTCTAATTGTACAAGGGCGTTTGCAAAAAAAAGAAGTTTGGGCAAGTAGTTTTGACGTAAATGCTTCGTGTGCCAGTTTTGCCATAGCCTTTGACAATGCCGTTCGAATTATGGCAACAGACGAAACAATCAATTACGCCTTGGTTGTAGGTGTATATAACATGCCTGCCTATTTGCGCAAGGATGATATGTTTGGCTATTCAATATTTGCCGATGGTGCTGGAGCTTTCCTACTTGAACGCAATTCTGATGGAAAACAAGGCTATATTTCAGGACAAAATCTTACGGATGGAACCCAATATGATTATATAGGTGTATATGCAGGTGGCACAAAAATGCCAGTTACTAAAGAATTACTGAATGAAAATAAGCAAGGCCTTCTGAGTTTAAAACCACTTCCAGGCGACCGAAATGTAAGATTATGGCCAATGGTTGTAAACAAGTTACTACAAAAATCAAATACCAATATTGAAGAAATTGACCATTTTATTTTCACACAAATAAACAAATACGTTATTGAGCAAGTAATGGAAGCATTACAATTGCCAATTGAAAAAACCAGTTTTAGTATGGATAAATACGGATATACCGGTTCTGCATGCCTTCCAATAACCTTTCATGAGGCTATCAATAAGGGGAATATAAAACGTGGTGATAAAATAATGATGGTAGCTTCTGGAGCCGGATTAGCAGTGGGTAGTAATTTATTCATCTATTAGCCAATTAACTATGAAAAAAAATCATGTGGGAATAGTAGGTACAGGTATTTACCTGCCAAAATATAGAATGACTGCAGCTGAAATATCAGAATCCACAAATGGCGTTTGGACAGAACAAGCGGTAATTGAAAAATTAGGCATTCTTGAAAAAATCATTCCAGGACCTAACGATGGAACTCAAGAAATGGGAGTTTATGCAGCCTTGGATGCCCTAAATAATACAAAAACAAAACCTGAGGAAATTGATGTGATATTATCCATTGGTGAAGAATGGAAAGAATATCCGCTAACAACTACAGGAATTTACATACAAGAACAAATTGGTGCAATAAATGCATGGGCCATTGACTTGCAACAACGTTGCGGAACAACTGTATCAGCCATGAAAATTGCACAGGATATGCTTATGAATGATGATTCTTTAAACACTGCATTAATTGTAGGTGGCTATCGAAATGTAGATTTTATTGACTATACAAATTCAGCAACATCATTTATGTTTAATCTATCAGCTGGAGGTGGTGCCATTATTTTGAAAAAAAACTATGGTAAAAACATATTATTAGGCACACACATTATTACCGATGGCTCTTTAAGCAGAAATGTACGTATTGAATATGGAGGTTCAGAAAAACCAATAAATTCACAAAATATTGAAAAAGCCTATTCATCATTAAATGTGTTTGACGAACCATACATGAAAGCCCGGCTTAATGAAATTTCTATGAAAAACTGGATGACTTGTATTGATAAAGCTTTTGAAAAATCTGGTATTGCTAAAAAAGAACTAAGTTTCTTATGCGGTTTGCATTTTAAACGATCGATGTATGCATATATTTTAGAAACACTTGGCTTAACATTCAACGATACTATTTACTTAGAAAATTATGGTCATATGGGGCAGGTTGACCAAATATTAATATTGCATTTGGCACAAGAAAGACAGCTATTGAAAAAAGATTCAATAATATCGATGATTGCAGCAGGAATAGGCTATGCATGGAATGCCAATGTAATAAAATGGGGATAAGAAAAACACGGTCAACACTGTTTTATTTTTTCTATTTACCTATTTATTAAGCTTTTACATATATTATACATTAAATTAAAAGCATAGTCAACCCCAACAATAGTTAGATTGGTATTACATTAATGTTACACAAAAAATAATTTTACTAAAACAAACTAAACTTAAATATTATGAAAAAAGCAAGTAATTTATTAATCGCACTAATTTCTTTATGCATAATAACATTTGTATCATGTAGTGAAGACGCTGAAAACAAAGCTCCTGAATTTGCATCCATTTCAATTTCTGACAATAATGAAACAGTAACGGTAATTTTTTCAGAAAACGTTTTTGCAAATAATAACAAAACCGGAGATATAACAAAAGATGATTTAACTATTTCTATTCCAAATGTAGATTTCACATATGAAGTTACTCATACAGCTGGAGCAAAAACACTTACTATTGCATTAACGATTACATCAATTACTGTAGGAAGTGAAGTTATTACTATTTCACAATCAACTGCGTCAAGCATCTACGACGAAGAAGGTCTTGCAATGGCTGCCTCTGAAAGTATTTCTTCTGATCCATTAGACACCGACAAAGGAATTATTGGCAATTGGTATTCTGCTGGCGATAATGTAGCTCCGCTATTAGTAACTTATTTCACTGTTGATTCAATTTATGCCGAATTCAAAGATGATTTCACGTATTTAGTTGAACAATTTAACATTGGAAACGAGACAACTACTCCAGATGTTGAGTTTACCGGAACTTTCTCAATTGTAAAATCAACAGTTGATGAAATATGGACTATTGAACTTACACAAGAATTACCATATGTAGCAAATGTTTCTGGAATTTTTGAAGTTAAAACTTCTCCTGAAACACTATGGTATGAGGTTGTACAAATATCTGGTAGCCAAAACACTCCTCCTACTCCGGAACTTGGCTTTGGAAGTTCCACTGGCGGTGCATTTGGGGTAACAAATATTCAGAAATTTGTAAGAATAAACTAAACAAATTATATTTATAAAGGTCAAATTTTTATAATTTGACCTTTATTTTATTCTCAATTTAATTTTTCACTATCCATTAAACATAATTTAACTACAAAAAGGAATGAGACGGATAGCCTTACTAATTTTAATATTTTCCATTTTTATCAATTTAAAAATGTGGTCTCAAACTGAAATCAGTTTGGTTAATGAGAATCCAAAAGAAAATATTTTTAAGAACGATTTGCCCTATACTGCAAAAGCCTATAAAGAATTCCAGTTTTTTGCTTTTTACATTAATCAGGCTGTTGCTTCAAATATGTATCCACAAAGCAGTTTATTCAACGGCCAATTGGTAGGTAGATTATTTGGGCAAAACTCTTCAACCACAACCGATTCGCTAAAATCGATGTATGTTGAACAGCGTTTAATACCATTCTTCATATATCAACCAAAACTATTCAATGGTCGGGCTATTTTAAGAGCTTCATTTGAAATTGATTGGACATGGGGCGATCAGGCTTACGGATTGAGCGGAAATAAAGGTTCAGCAATATCAGCCGATCAGGTAAATTTACAAACGCAAAATATTGAATTAGAACTTATTCCTGCAAAAGGTTGGGCTATTAATTTAGGATTGCAACGATTGTACGACACGCCATATAACCCCTACCGAACCTTTTTCGATAAAATGACTAATACAGGATACAGGTTAGCATACTGGGGAACCGATGGAGTGGGCATATCTGTTAGATATAACAATGATTTGAATAACATAAAAACTGGTTTTTACAAGTTGTATGAAAATCTGCCCGAAGTTGATGATGATGTTAATCTCTTTGAAGCTTCGTACGAAAGAAAACTGAATAAACTTTGGAATGCTGGTGGATCTTTCTACTACGTTCGCGACAGAGGAATGGGTAAAGGCGGTGTTTCTGTTTTTGGCCAGGGATTGACAAGTACTTTAGCTAAATACAATGGAGCCTATTCTTTTGATTTAGGAACAAACGAATACAGAGCAAATATTTTTTGGACAGGTTTATTTTTTAGCAGAAACTCTGAATTTTGGCTTGACAGGTGGCAAACAAGCGGATTTGTTAAGACAAATTATGGAGGAATAGACACCAAAGAAAATGATTCGTGGGGCAAAAAAGCTGATGTTTTAGGAGTTGCAGGGAATTTGAGAACTGCTTATCGGTTCGGACAAACCCAAAACGACTATGTTTCTATTGACTTAGTTTACACCTCAGGTGATAAAAATGGAATTTCTGACAATACCTATTCCGGGGTAATAACTGGAAATACCTGGGGCATGCCTGCTAATATTTTTATTGGCACTGGATCGTATTTATTGTTCCCTCATATGAATGTAGTTAACAGGTACACTCCTTTAGTTTCGGATATCTCAAACATGGGATATGGAATAACTGCAGGGACTTTTAATATTTATAAAGACATTGTTCCAAATAAAATTAATCTTAAAGTTGGTTCTGCTTTCGGATTAAGTACAATAAAGCCTGAAAATGGTGGAAAAACTATGGGTACCGAAGTAAATTTTGCTGC
Organism: Salinivirgaceae bacterium; assembly: GCA_016342715.1. Classification (GTDB taxonomy): domain Bacteria; phylum Bacteroidota; class Bacteroidia; order Bacteroidales; family SZUA-534; genus JAEINW01. Next base: position 26,286 of record JAEINW010000006.1, read on the forward strand.
CAAATATTCTTTAGGTCCGTTTATGAGTATTGAGCTGCATGCAGCCCATTTATGGTTAGGTAACTTTTACGATAGCAGTGACGATAGTCATGGCACCGATATAAATGGATTAAACTATGATAGCCGACCTGTTAATCCGTGGACAGCATTTATTGCATTTAAATGGTTAATGTTCTAGCTAAATAATTACTATTATGAAAATTCTATATAAAATTCCCATGCTATTTGTTTTAATTATGAGCAGTGTCAGTTGTTCGAGCTACAAACAAATTCCGCAATTAACCACTATGCAAGAATTAAATTATGGTTTTGAAACTTCAACCATACAATTGTCAAACGATATTAATATTTCCTATTACGATTCAAAAAAAGGTGATAAAACTATTGTATTTATTCATGGTTTAGGCAGTAACATGGCTGCTTGGAAAAAGAATTTTAGCCAACTTAAAGCAGACTATCGTTGCATTGCCATTGACTTACCTGGTTATGGTAAATCTTCAAAAAATCCACATAGCGGATTAATGTCGTTTTATGCCGATGTTGTTATGGAGTTTTCTGAAAAAATGAATCTTGGTAAAATAATTTTGGCAGGTCATTCTATGGGTGGTCAAACGGCAATTGTTGCAGCATTAAAATATCCCGAAAAGATTGAAAAATTAATTTTGGTTGACCCTGCTGGCTTTGAAAATTTTCATGCAGGCCAACGCTTATGGTTTAAAGAGATAATGACACCAGAACTGGTTCGTTTAACAAAAATTGATGCTATTGAAAGTAATCTTGCAAGTAATTTTTACGAGGTTCCAAAAGATGCCCAATTTATGATTGACGATAGAATTGCAATGAGAACAGCCAAAGATTTTGACTTTTATTGTTTAGCAGTTGCCCGATCTGTTGCTGGTATGATTGACGAGCCGGTATCTGAAAAGCTGAACCAAATAAAAACACCTACTCTTATATTCTTTGGAGAAAAAGACAACCTAATCCCTAATCGATATTTAAATCCAGGAAAAACCATTAAAATAGCCGAAGATGGGGCAGGAAAAATTCCTAATTGCGAATTGATTATGGTTCCAAAATGTGGCCATTTTATGATGTTCGAAAAATCTGATGTATTCAATACTAAAGTAACTGAATTTTTAAAATAATGGAATTGCTTTTTAAAAATACTTATTGTGAAATTATGCAAGAATCCGGTTCTGATTACATTATTGTAAAATGGATCGGATTTCCTAAAACTGAAATGTTTAAAGAAGCCTGCAGTAATTTATTGATTTTAATGAAAAGCAAAAACATTAAAAAACTTTTAACCGATAACACTAATGTAAAATTATTCTCTGTAACCGACCAAAAATGGTTAAATCAGGAATGGTTACCCAAAGCCTCAGAAATTGGATATTTTTGTTCAGCAACTGTATCAAATAGAGATGTATTTGTAGATACCGCAGTTACAAATATATCGCACAAAAGAGACGCATCGAAATTTATAGTTAAACGATTTTCCAACATTAGTGAAGCCAAAAACTGGCTTAAAAATGTGCAACCCGCTTAAATTTCTACTATCTTCATGTAAAAATCCAACATTAGTTCTATGAAGAGTAAGCTGTTAAAATTCACCGAATTTGCAAATTCATTGTATCCTCACGAAACGGATTATTTATTGTCTGTTCAAACTTTTGAAAAATCAGAAAACTTAAAAATTCTTAATCTTATAAACTATAATAGCAAAAATCCACAAATCATTATTCCTTATGATGTTACCATAGATAAGCGAAAATATAACTATGTTAAGAATTGGATAAACAAAAACTTAACTTCAATTGACGTTGATGAATTTTACAACTGGCTTATTTCAAAAGAAAAATTGGTAATGACCGATGCTGTAAGTCCTGTCGAAGAAAAAGATATTCTTTCAAAAGCGAATAAAATTAAAGCATCACATTATTATTTTATCAGATTTTATGAATTAATGCAAAAATATCGAGATTACTTATTGATAAGAATGCGAATGCAATACTATCAACCTGTTTCAGATTATCTCGAAAAACATGAAAAATCATACAAGATATCGTATGAAATAAATGAGAATTTAAATCAGGCAACAATAGATATTATTAAGCAACATAATGAAATTAACACAGAAACACGTAAATGGGAAGAAGTATTGACCGATACATTTTATGATATTACAATAGATGGATACACAAGATACAGAGCAGTAGTTCGCTTAACATTTTTATATTACAATTATCGCGAATTTGAAAAGCTTCGAGAAATATATAAACAACTTGATATTTTATTAAAAACAGAGGTATTCTATTCAAAAAGAATTTTGGCAAACTATTATGCCAATATATCAATGATGCATTCTAAATTAAATGAATTAGATGAAGCTGAAAAATATGGATACTTGGCTATCAGACAAAAAAACAGTGACTTTCTTTTTTATTTGTTGAATTTATGTGGTGTTTTACTACGTGCCAATAAAAGTGAACAAGCATATTGTTTAATGACCGATGCAATTCCTGAATTAAAAAACACAGCTAGCTTTTATTACAAAATAGGATTTGTATCATTTTACATTAAAACACTTTCGGCAAATAGTAAAAACGAAAAAGCTGCTGATTATGCCAAATCATTTTTAGATGTTTACAAAAAGGAGGTATTTAAACATCGATGGCATATATTTTTTAGTGCATACATGCAAGCCCTTTTTAAAATAGAAGACTATAAAAGAATACTTTCGCTTACAAAAAAACATAATCTGGTAATCAGAGAAAAACAATTTATTGCAGAAGCCAAATACATGCCTATAATTCTTTGGTACAATTTAGTATCGGAGTTTATGGAGAATGAAATTTCCGAGCAAAGTCTTATTGAATCGATTGTTGAATCTGGTAAGGAACTAATTAAGCACCAATACAAAAGCCGAAAAATAAAGGAACTCATTGATGAAATATCACCTACTCTGCCACAATTATTTAAGACTATTTTACTAAAACTGAAAATATAAAAATTAAAAGACCAGAATTCGCTAAAATTCTGGTCCTTTATATATGATAGCTATTTATATTTTATACTGCCACTTTAGCTTTAGACATTAAGGTAAGCCTATTTACATTAATTGTTTCAACCACAGCATTAGCGTATTCTTCTTTTATACTTTCAAAAACTTCTTTAACCGAAACAATTTCGGTAGCTCTATATGCATTTGAACCAGCAAATGCAAACCCTTGATCTAATTTTCCTTGGGCAGAATTGTGCAGAATCTGCGATATACAGTAAGGAACGGTTCTAAAGTCACAAGATTTTAGACATTTCCATGGGCATTTAAATGGCTTGGTCTCTCCATTATTAATTTTATCAACAAATTCGCTTCCAATAACTCTTCCTGGTAATCCAACCGGACTTGCAATTAAAGTAATATCTTCTTTAGCGCTGTTTATATAACTATTTTTGAACTCAATATCAGCATCACACTCATGAGTAGTTACAAAGCGGGTTCCCATTTTAACAGCTTTTGCTCCGGCTTTCATTATTTCTTTAACATCTGCTCCTGTATAAATACCGCCTGCAGCAATTACCGGAATTTCTTTATTAAATTGTTTTTCAAATACTGCAACTACTTCTACCGTTTCTCTTATTAGTGTTGACAATTTAATATTATTGTCAATTAGCTCTTGTTTTTTAAAACCTAAATGGCCTCCGGCCAATGGCCCTTCAACCACCACCGCATCGGGTACGTGATTAAATTTTGAAGCCCAATACTTAAAAATTAAATTTGCAGCCTTTGCCCCTGAAACCTTAGGAATAAATTTAGTGTGTATATTTTCAAAACCTGTATCTAAAACAAATTGCGGTAATTTTAATGGCAAACCTGCACCCATAAACACCACGTCAATTTTTTCTTCAATAGATACCTTTAGTAATTCATCGTAATCAGATAATGCAACCATTAAATTTACTCCTAAAACACCATCGGTTAACGATCTAGCTTTTTGAATTTGTTTTCTGAGAGCATTTTTATTTGCGTTTCTATAGTTTTTTTCGAAATTTGGTTCAGTCATTCCTATTGCAGCGGCCGATATAACACCAATTCCACCTTCATTTGCAACAGCTGAAGCTAATCCTGATAAAGAAATTGCAACACCCATTCCTCCTTGTACGATAGGTAATTTTATTGTAAGATCACCAATTTTAAACGATTTCATCATTCTGATAATTTTGATTTGTTTCCACAAAATTACTACAACTTGCGTTCACGTTTTTAAAATCGTGATAAGTGGCCTTGAAATAGGGCTGAAACAACAGTTTAGGGACTAAATGCTCTTATATAGGGACAAAATCAGTCAATTTTTAGATTCTAAATTTAAATAGAAGGCAAAAATATTGCAATTTCATTTTACAATATTATAAAAAACTAACTTTCTTTTTAAGTTCATCAACAGCTATTTTCGAAACAGGAATTTCAAAATCAATATCTTCAAAAAACAATTTATATCCTTGTGAATTCCCTTCTACTTTATCAATAAAATTAATATTTACAATAAATGATCTATGGCATTTAAAAATAAAGTTATAATCTATTAACAACTCTTGAGCTTTAGCCAAAGTACTTCGAACTAACCTTCTATTTATTTTGTTGCCATCTTTCCAAAAAACCTCTATATAATTATCAGCTGAACGAATAAACAACAACAATCTAGCTTTAAGTAACAATTTATCTTTCTGATACTCACTATCGAAATGCACTAACTTATCCTGATCATGCTTACTTTCTTTAAGCCTATCGTTTAGCTCATTAGCTGTTTTTAAATGTAATCGCAACAAACGGTTCTGATTAAAAACAATTAATAAAGTAAGAGGGAAAAATGCAATTAAAATTAGTTTTACCATCATGTAAAAATCAAACTCAAGTATTCCCAGTGTTTTATATGATAAGAAATATCCAAAGGATATTATAAATAGAGTCCATAAATTCCAAAATATTTCTTTCCAAACAATCCATTCTTTTTTAAGGAAAATATTTGGTAATAAACTGGGCAATATCAATAAATTTAAACTTAATGCAAGAAAGGTAATAACGCCTAAACCTACAATTAGTAAAAATTTTTCTCTATTTTGTATTGAACTAATTTCCAGCGGTTGGAATAATAATAAAAATACAAAAATACTAATACTGATAAAAAATATCATTTTAGCATTTCTTCTTAAGTCATCGTTAAATGGATATGGTTTTTTTAAAAATTCTAGCATGCATCCCTATAATTATATTATTCCACCTCAATTATTGTATCAAACATTAAAAACATTTGTAAGCGCAAAGGTATCGTTTTTTATTGGGATTGGCATACTAAATATTACATCAATGCTTATAATTGAAACTTTGAAAATAGAATATCCTGTTTTAATTCTTAAATTTATAAAAAAAAGATAAGCCCAACATTTAACGGATATTTATCTGCATTTATTTCTACTAAAATATTTTCAAATGTTTACATTTTTAACAAGACTGCATTGAACGAAATAAATTATTATCACTTTAGTTTTTATTGGTTTAGCACTAGCAATAGTTATATGAAAACAAATAAGCTTACTGTATCATTAAAAAAACACTTGAGAATTCAGAAAAAAATCTGAATTTTAAGCATTCATAACTCAACAACAATTTTATTATGTTAAAAAATAATCGTTTAGCCCAAATACTTATTATATTAAGTATAAGTTTACTATTTGTACAATGTAAACAAAAAGATAAAAGTTCAAGTCAGCAAATTGATCCAGCCTTTACCGGATATATTTCAGCTTATACATCTGGAGTAATTTCTAACGAAGAAACAATTATTGTTCGATTAACCGAAGAGCAAAATGATGTTGAACCCAACCAAAAAGTAGAGGAACAACTCTTTAATTTTTCACCATCAATAAAAGGAGAAAGCTATTGGATTGACAAAAGAACCATTGCATTTAATCCAGAAAGTTCTTTGCCTTCTGATAAAAGTTTTGAAGCTAAATTTCATTTATATAAAATTGCACAGGTAACTGACAACTTAAAAACTTTAAAGTTTCAGTTTAAAACTAAAAAACAAGTTATCAATATCGAATCAGAAGGTCTTCAAGCCTACAATAATAGCGATTTAACCAAACAAAAGTTAAATGGAAAGCTTTACACTTCTGATAACGCCAATAACGAAGCTATTGAAAAAACCTTTTCAGCCACTCAAAACGGAAAAGAGTTGAACATAACATGGGAACATCTGGGCGATGGTAGAAAACATAATTACACAGTAGAAAACATAGTTCGTGGAAAAAAGAAATGCAATGTAATTCTGCAATGGAACGGGGAAGCAATTGGATCTAATGATTCGGGAGATGAAATTATTGAAATTCCACCATTGGGTGAATTTAATGTTTTTGATCTCAGCATTGTTCAACAACCTCAACAATGCATTACAATATATTTTAGCGATCCACTAAACCAAACACAAGAATTAGATGGACTTATTCATTTAAAGAGCGGAGCCAATGTTAAATTGGTAATTAATCAAAGCCAAATTAAGGTTTATCCTGAAACTCGACTTACCGAATCTACCGAAATTATTGTTGAGCAAGGCGTTCGTAATATAATGGATTATCAACTTAAAGAAAGATATGTTAAGGAAGTAAAATTCTCGTCCATTAAACCAAATGTTGAATTGGTTGGTGATGGTGTAATTTTACCAAACTCCAACGGGTTAATATTCCCATTTCGTGCGGTGAATTTAAGTGGAGTAAATGTAAAAATCATTAAAATATTTGAAAACAATATTGCCCAATTCTTACAAACCAATCAGTTCGACGGGCAATATCAACTTAAAAGAGTGGGAAGAATTGTATATAAAAACCCCGTACCATTGCTTTCTGATAAAAATGTTGATTTGGGCGAATGGAATATGTTCTCACTCGATTTATCAGAATTAATAGAAGCGGAACCCGGTGCAATTTATCGAATTCAAATTAGTTTTGACAAAAGTCAGTCGCTCTACCCCTGTGCAAATGATTCAAATAGCGATGATAATTTTACAGGCTATGATGAAGATCCTGAATTAGCCAAATATGATCAACCCAATAGTGATTATTACTATTACGACGATTATGATGATTCTTATAGTTATAACAACAACTTCAATTGGAACGAAAAGGATAATCCATGTCACGACTCCTATTACATGAGAAATCAGCGTTCTATTGTACGAAATGTACTGGCTTCAGATTTAGGAATTATTGTAAAAAGCAGCACAAGCAATGAGTTAAAAGTGGCCGTATCGGATCTTAAAACTACCGATCCTTTAAGCGGAGTAAGCATAGAAATTTATAATTACCAAAATCAATTAATGGCCGAAGGTATAACTGATGGTCAAGGATTTGCAACGATTTCTGTCGACAGAAAACCATTTTTATTGCTTGCAAATAAAGACAAACAAAAAGGATATTTAAGACTTGATGATGGTTCTGCTTTATCACTCAGCATGTTTGATATTGGTGGGCAACATTCAAAAAAAGGGATTAAAGGTTATATTTATGGAGAACGTGGCGTATGGCGACCAGGAGATTCGATATTTGTTTCGTTTATTATTGAAGATAAGAACAAATCATTACCTGAAAATCATCCAGTTGTTTTTGAACTTTATACTCCCGAAAATCAGCTTTACCAGCGCAAAGTAAAAACAACCTCAACTAATGGTTTTTACGATTTTAGAACCGCTACAAAGCAAGATGACCCAACCGGAAATTGGTTGGCCAAAATAAAAGTAGGTGGATCAACCTTTTCAAAAGAAATAAAAATAGAGACGGTTAAACCCAACCGGCTAAAAATAGTACTTGATTTTGATGGCAAAAAAATACTAAAATCAGGAGATAATTTTGGAACTCTTGAAGTTAAATGGTTACACGGGGCAAAAGCTAAAAATTTAAAAGCCGATATTGAAGTGAAAATTTTACAGGGAAGTACAAAATTTAATGACTATCCCGCTTACACCTTTGACGATCCAGCAAAAAAATTCTATTCCAAAGAAAAAATGATCTTTGATTCTAATCTTGATGATCAGGGGAAAGCTTCTGTTTCAACCGATTTTTCTATTGGTGACAATGCTCCTGGAATGTTAACTGCAAAATTTAAAACCCGAGCTTTTGAAAATGGCGGCGATTTTAGCACCGATATTTCAACCTTTAAATACTCACCGTATTCGGGTTATGTAGGATTAAAAGTTCCTGAAGGACCAGGTTGGAATGGCGCATTATATTCAAACGAGCCCAATTTAATTCCAATAGTAACTGTTGACGAAGATGGAAATCAAGTTGACCGCAACAAAGTTAAAATTGAAATATTTGAAGTTTATTGGAGATGGTGGTGGGAACACAGCAGTTACGACGATTTAGCTCAATACGTTTCGAACCGTAGCGAAAACCTTATTCAAACTGACTATGTTAACACAAAGGATGGGAAAGCTATCTACGAAATGAATCTCAAAAGAGAATCGTGGGGTAGAAAACTAATTATTGTTACCGATCCGGTTACAGGTCACAGTTCCGGAAAACTGTTCTACACTACCTATAAGGGATGGTGGAGTCGTCCAGGAGCAGATAACCCAGGAGGTGCAGAAATGCTCACATTTAGCACCGATAAAAAGAAATATAATGTAGGCGAAGAAGTAAAAGTGGAACTTCCTGCAACCCAAAAAGGTAAAGCATTAGTAAGTCTAGAAACCGGTTCAAAAATACTTGAAACATTTTGGGTTGATGTGAATCCTGAAAACAACAGTTTTGCTTTCAAAACAAATGAAACAATGTCACCAAATATTTTCATTCATATATCCTTTATTCAACCACACAACCAAAAAAACAACGACTTACCTATTCGACTATATGGTGTACAACCCATTTCCGTTGAAAATCCTGCCACACATCTAAATCCAGTTATTGAAATGCCAGATGTTTTGGAACCCGAATCGGAAGTTACCTTAAAGGTTAAAGAAGCCAATGGTAAAAAAATGACCTATACCATTGCTGTAGTTGATGATGGATTGCTTGATTTAACAAAATTCAAAACTCCAAATGCATGGAGCAGTTTTTACGCTCGCGAAGCTTTAGGAGTTAAAACCTGGGACATGTATAAATATGTTATGGGAGCTTTCTCTGGCGAAATGGCAGGATTGTTAGCCCTTGGTGGAGATGAAGAACTTACTGATAAAGGTGGAAAAAAGGCCAATCGTTTTAAACCAGTTGTAACATTCCTCGGACCTTTTGAGCTAAAATCGGGTAGCAATACCCATACTTTTACCATGCCAAATTACGTAGGTTCTGTTAGAACCATGATAGTTGCTGGGCAAGATGGCGCTTACGGTTCAACTGAGAAAACAACACCTGTTAAAAAGCCCTTAATGACTATTGCAACTTTACCAAGAGTTTTAGGGCCTACAGAAAAAGTAAAACTTCCGGTTACCGTATTTGCAATGGACGATAATATTAAAGAAGTTAAAGTTAAAATTGAAACCAATGAACTTTTCAAAATAATTGGAGAATCATCAAAGAAAATTCTCTTTACTGAACAGGGTGATCAAAACATTGATTTTGATATCGAAGTATCTGAAAACATTGGAATTGCAACAGTAAAAGTAATTGCCACCAGCGGAAAGGAAAAAGCAGAATTTGATATTGAATTAGATGTGAGATTACCAAACCCAAGAGTTACAAAGCTTATTGATGGAATTATTGAACCCGGTAAAGATTGGAATGCAGAATATGCTGCTGTGGGTATTCAAGGAACAAATAATGGAATAATTGAGATTTCAAGTATTCCTCCATTAAATCTTGAAAACCGATTAAAATATTTGATTAGATATCCTCATGGCTGTATTGAGCAAACTACGTCCTCAGTGTTTCCACAATTACATTTAGCTAAATTACTGGACTTATCTAACGAGCAAAAAGAAAAAATTGAAAGTAATATTACAGCCGGAATTGACCAACTTAAAAAATTTCAATTAAACAATGGAGGCTTATCATATTGGCCCGGTGAGTCGGGTCATGCAAGCGATTGGGGAACCAATTATGCAGGTCATTTTATGCTCGAAGCCAAAGCTGAAGGTTATAGTTTACCTCCGGGGTTCTTAAAAAATTGGATTAACTTCCAAAGCAAACAAGCAAACGACTGGTCGGTAAATAGTTCTGGAACTCAACATCATTACTACAATAGCAATCAACTTATTCAATCATATAGACTCTATACTTTAGCATTGGCCGGAAAACCTGCTATGGGTGCAATGAACCGCATGCGCGAAATGGGTGATTTAACAATTGCCGCGAAATGGCGATTGGCTGCTGCCTACCATCTAGCAGGACGTGAAAAAATTGCAAAAAAAATGGTTCAAGATGTAAAAACAAAAATTTCACCATACAGAGAATTATCATATTCTTATGGCAGCAATGTTAGAGATGAGGCCATGATACTGGAAGCTCTTGTTTTACTAGATCAAAAAGATAAAGCAAAAGATGTAATGGAAGAAATAGCTGAAAATTTAGCTTCAAGAAATTGGTACAGTACTCAAACTACTGCTTACGGATTACTTGCTATTGCCAAATTTGTGGGCATTACAGGTGTTGATCAAGAAATTAAATATGAACTAAGCCTGAATAATTCAAAAAGTGTAACTAAAAAAACAACATCGCCGGTAATTCAAACAGCGTTAAACATCGATGAACAATTGAACGGAAAAGTAAAAATAACCAACAATTGTAATAAAATGCTATTCGTTAAAGTACAGTTAGACGGAATTCCTTTGGCAGGAAATGAAACAGATTCTGAAAGCGATTTAAAATTATCGGTAAATTATAAAGATTTAAGTGGCAAAACCATCGATATTTCAAGATTAGCCCAAGGTTCTGATTTTGTTGCTGAAGTAACCATTCATCACCCAGGGATAAGAAAAGATTACAAAGAAATGGCGCTGACACAGATTTTCCCTTCGGGTTGGGAAATTCGCAACATGCGTATGGAAGGATCAAGTGTGGCATCTGGAGATATACCTAGATATCAGGATATTAGGGACGACCGTGTATATTCATATTTTGATATGCAAAAAAACACATCTAAAACCTATCGTATTTTATTAAATGCCGCTTATGTGGGAAGTTTTTATTTACCGGCAGTATATTGCGAAGCCATGTACGATAACGAAATTAATGCACAAAAAGCTGGTCAATGGGTTGAAATTTATAAACAAGAATAAAACAAATATCTCGCGAAGACGCAAAGTTCTTTTTAATTCTTGGCGGCTTTGCGACTTAGCGAGCATATAAATAGATTTAACAAATATTAAATGAACGAAAATACATTAGCTAAAATAATAGTTAACACTTGCTATGAAATTCATGTAGAATTAGGACCAGGGCTTTTGGAGTCTGTTTATGAAGAAATATTGTATCATGAATTATTAGATAAAGGGCTTAAAGTTGATCGTCAAAAAGGAATACCAGTATTTTGGAAGAATAAGAAAATGAAAATTGGCTTTCGAGCTGATCTTATTGTTGAGAATAAAGTAATAATTGAACTAAAGTCTGTTGAAGTAATTGCCCCAGTTCATCCTAAACAATTATTAACGTATCTAAAAATTACAAATCTGAAATTAGGTTTATTAATTAACTTTAACGAAAAATTAATAAAAGACGGCATCACAAGAATTGCGAATAATTTATAAGTTTTTATTCATATTTTTAGTCAATAAAATATTTTAAAAAATAACACTGCGCCTTGGCGCCTTAGCGAAACAATATGATACAGATAATTTGGGAATATAAGGTAAAACCTGATCAAGCTTCAAATTTTGAAGATATTTATGGCAAAAATGGTGAATGGGTTACATTCTTTAAAAAATCAAAAGCCTACAAAAAAACAGAACTAGTTATTAAAGATTTGGAAAATAACATGTACATGACCATCGATACATGGAAATCATTAGATTTATATGAACAATTTTTTAAGCAAAATTTAAAGGAATTTAAAAGATTGAATAACAAATTTAAAAACTTGCTTCTTGAAGAAAATCAAGTGGGTATTTTTAGTGAAGATTAAGAATTTTTCTTTGCATTGAATAAACCGTTTTATTGCTGGATTACAAAAAGGCATAAAATTTGAATATATATGCAATATCACTAAATTACTACCTATGAAAACCAAATTACTCATTGCATTATTTATAATTTTAAATGTTTCTTCATTCAGTCAATCTATATCACAAATTAGCACCGAAATTTACAACGATTCAAACGAAGTTGACTGCACCATTCTACCCACAAAAGCTGCCGATTTAATTGCGGAACATTATTATTTTATTGATAAAAAACTTTCCTACGATTCTGTTTTACAAATCATTAATTTTTGGACAGAAAATTGCGAATTAACAGAACCCCTTCTTCGACTTCAAATACTTATATCAACTTGTAATGGCAAGCCAACAGACAGCCTAATTAATATGTATTATGAGAAACAATTTGCTTGGGTTTTTAAAAACAAAATGAAGAACGCAAAAAACCCAGATTATAAAAGCATCTACGAAAACGACAAAGCACAATACGGATATATTCCTATTAAGCATTTATTTGACGATTTTACCAATGACCTTTCTGGAACTTTATTAAACAAGGAGTTATCTGATAAAGAAAGAATAATATGTCTATTATTTAATTATGATTTCCTAAATGAAGAACCCAGTGAAACAACTTATACTAATAATAATCCAGACCCTATAGCTGCAAATTTTGAAATCTATCAATCTGACTATTCATGGGGTATTTGGGGCTTTTCAACAGGCGTTTGGATTCCACGTTTAATAATTGGGAAATCGGTTTCCCCAAATTTTATGTTCGGCGTAAATGCAGGTTTACAAAAGAGTAAATTCTTTTTTGAGCTTGAAGCAAACGCAAGATTTCATGAGAGCAACTACGATTTTGATTTTGTTGTAGATAGAGACACCTTTGCTGTCAATTCAAGTGTTGCCGCATTTTTTGGATTTAACACAGGTTTTAAACTTATACAAAACAATGTGGTTGGCTTATACGCAATCGGAGGTTTAGGAATTGATTGGATGAATACTGATTTATTCAAAGAAGAAAAATACAATGAAGATACCGATGAATATTACGATATCAATTACAGTCTGGTGGCTCCCCATTTATATTTTGGTTTAAGCCTTCTTATTTGGAATAATTATAAAAACATATTTAGAGTGAACACAAAATATCACTTTACTCCGGTTAGCTCTTCAAAAATAATCTCTGAGCTTCCAAGTTCGGCATATTCCGTTGGTATTCAATTTGTTTTTTAAAACTTTCTTTTCCTTACAAACAATTTGAAATTTTGCTATTTTACCTTATGTTTGGCTAAAATCAATAAACAGTATTTTGAAACTCCAAACAACTCAAATTTTATCGGTAGTTAATAAAATAAAAGTTCCGGCAATTGCTTTATTACTACTATTCTCTATTTTCTATTTCTCTTTGCCAAAAGAGCTGTTTCACGATCCAACATCCACCATTCTAATTGATAAACAAAATAATTTGTTAGCTGCTCAAATTGCCAATGACGGTCAATGGCGGTTCCCTTACAACGATTCGGTTCCTACAAAATTCAAACAAGCCATTATTCTCTTCGAAGATCAATATTTTTATAAGCATCCGGGTTTTAATCCATTCTCTATTATTCGTGCAACAAAGCAGAATATTAAGGCAAAAAAAACAGTTAGCGGAGCAAGCACACTTACTGCACAAGTTATTCGCTTATCAAGAAAAGGAAAACAGCGATCGATGTGGCAAAAACTAATAGAGTTTACATTGGCCATTCGACTTGAATTAAGATACTCGAAAGAAGAAATACTGGCATTTTACGCTTCAAATGCACCCTTTGGTGGAAATGTTGTGGGTTTAGATGCCGCAGCTTGGCGCTATTATGGGCGACCTCCTGATCAACTTTCCTGGGGAGAAATTACAACACTTGCAGTTTTACCAAATGCGCCATCATTAATATATCCTGGTAAAAACCATGAAGTACTACTAGCAAAACGAAATCGCTTACTTGACAAATTAGCATCAAAAAATATTATTGATAAAGAAACCGCTGATTTGGCAAAATATGAGCCCTTACCCCATAAACCGCTTGCCTTACCACAACTAACACCCCATTTATTAACCCGAGCACTCAATGAAAATAAAAAAGGGCAACGAATTAAAACCACTATAAATAAAACCATCCAAAATCAAGCCATTAGAATAGTAAACAAACATTACCAAGTATTATCTCAAAATGAGATTCTAAATGCGGCAGCTCTTGTTATTGAAGTGAAAACAGGAAATGTGCTGGCATATATTGGGAATACACAAACAAAAAGAAGTGAATCGGGTCGGGATGTAGATATTGTAACAGCACCACGCAGCACAGGAAGTACCTTAAAACCTATTCTTTATGCCATGATGCAAAAAGAAGGATTCATTTTACCCCACACTTTAATTCCAGATATTCCAACTCACATTGCCGGTTATACTCCGAAGAATTTTGATCGGAATTATTCAGGAGCAACTCCTGCAAACAATGCTTTGGCACGATCACTAAATATACCTGCTGTAAGAATGTTACGAGACTATGGTATTGAACAATTTTTAGACAACTTAAATCAACTTAACCTTAAAACGTTCACAAAAAATGCCAATTATTATGGCTTATCGCTAATTTTAGGAGGAGCAGAAACAACCTTATGGGAGTTATCAGGATTATATGCAAATATGGCTCGACTGCTTAACAATTTTGGCTCAAACAATTCAAAATATCAACCCAACGATTTTCACGACTTACATTATCAAATTAATGATGAAATAAAAGAAAAACTTCCTTTACAAGATTATTCATTATTAACCGCCGGTTCGGTTTGGTTAACCTTTGATGCTTTAACAGAAATGCATCGTCCCATAGAAGGTTCCGATTGGAGAATGTTTGAATCATCGAAAAGAATTGCTTGGAAAACAGGTACAAGTTTTGGGCATCGCGATGCATGGGCAGTTGGTGTAACTCCTGAATATGTGATTGGGGTTTGGGTAGGAAATGCCGATGGAGAAGGCAGACCCGGTTTAACAGGTGCAAGTACGGCGGCTCCAATTATGTTTGATTTGTTTAAACAACTGCCAGCAACCACGTGGTTTAACAAACCCTACGACGACTTAGTTGAAATAGCTACCTGCTCAAAAAGCGGCTACAAAGCGGGTTCAAATTGCGATATAGTTGACACCATTTATGCTAGCCCATCAGGTGATAGAACTCCCTTATGTCCTTATCACAAATTGGTTCATTTAACTAAAAATGAAAAATACCAGGTAAATTCCGATTGTTATCATGTTGCTCAAATGGTAAACAAAAAATGGTTTGTACTGACTCCAGCTATTGAACATTATTACAAACAAAACAATCCCTTTTATAAAAGTTTGCCAAAGTTTCACCCCGATTGCAAAAATATTCAAAGCAAAAATATAGCTATAATATACCCAAAACAAAACGCCAAACTATATATTCCAAAAGGGTTTAACCAACAAATACAACGAAGCGTTTTTGAAGCAGTGCATAGCGATTCAAAAGCAAAATTACATTGGCATTTAGACGAAGATTATTTAGGTACCACAACTGCGCCTCACAAAATGGAAATCATTGCCCCCGAAGGATATCATACAGTTTTTATTATTGATGAATTTGGAGCATCAAAAACTCTTATGTTTGAAGTTTTGAGTAAGTAATTATTCTTTAAACCTTCTTAAATCATCAGATGTAAAGGTCCATTCGGGAGTTCGAATTTCACCTGTTTTTAACTCATACCAAGGACTTAAACTGGAATGATTCGGATTAACTAATATTTGAGTCTCCTGAGCAGGCATATAACTTTGAGCAAGCATGAATATTTTTCCTCCAGTTACCGTATTTTCTGCCATATCAACCACAATCACCGCATGCCCGTAGGGATTTCTTTTTTGTATAAAAACATCGCCAATTTTCATGGAATCAAAGGAAACTTTTTCCATTTCATCATAAAGCGATGCGGTATTTGCATACGAAAAAATGTATCGCATATATTTTCTGAATTTTTTATAAGAATAGTCACCATTTACATAATCTTTATAAAATCTTGGTTTTCCATCGGAAAGAAAATTGAAGTGTATTTTCTCGTATTCTTTTTTGTGATAATGATATTCTCCTTTAAGCCGCATCACCGCATCTGCACATTGCTGCAAATCCTGAGCATCAATATCCATAGCAATAACAGAAAGGTAAACATTTTGATTGCCTTTTATTCGACCATCAAAATACCTTACTTTTTCGTTTATGGGTTTTAATGGAAGGTTTCTCAAATAAGTTGCAAATGAGAAGCTTTCAACCTCAATTTTTTTAAAACCATTTGGTGGAGCAAATCTGGTTTCAATAGTTGAACATGTTTCGCAAATAAATGAATAATTCTCTTGATTAATTGCTGTCTGATTGTTCGCTTCTTGTGAAAAGCAAGACAAAAGCACTATAACTAAAATAAAAGCAAAAAAGCCTATCCTCATATTTCATTTTTTATTCAATCAGATATTCTAAATCAATATTTAATTAGAACCAATATACATCCAGAATATTATTTAAAATAAACCTTGTAAAGTTTTGAAATTTTTTTGTGCTTCTAGTTTTTTTATACTTAAAGTAATTTGTAGTAAACTATAAAAATTAAATATAGGACTCAAACGATTTCAAGATTACGAAATTCCTATTTTTACATGTATTGAATTCGGTACACATACATACCATATTAGTCAAACACCTGAATCCCTCTTGTTGTGAACGATAACCCTTGTTGTCCAGATGTTGAAATCATTACGGCCTCAAACAATGGGGGATTTTTGTCATTATTTACAGCCCAATCAAAAACAAAATTAGCCCCTGAACCACCTTCGTTATCCTGCTCTGAAATAATAATTTCAACAGTTTCCGTAGGCTTTAAGTAAATTGGTTTTTTTATGTATTTCCTAATATTATCTCCTGAAGTGTTGTAATAATCAGCTTTTAAAATATAAATTGAATCAGTTCTCGATACATTACGAATACTTACTGTAATAGTAAGGTCAAAAGTTTTATGTTCGTGAATATGATAAATATGAGAATAAACAGGTAGATAAGTTTGCCCCAGAAAGAAAGCACTATAATTTGTCACTTCTGATTTTCGAGTTGTCCAGTCAGTTTTTCCTAATGAGTCTTCTTTTTCTCCTTGACAAGAAATGAGAATTATTAGCAAAAAAGATATTTGTATAAAATATTTCATTTTACAATTTTCATTATTTATCTAAGTTACAAATATCAAACAAACTAATACAATCTGTTTGTGAAATTTAATAGTACAATACATAAAAATAGTTAAAAAAATGATACATTTGCAGCGAAATTCACAATGGGGGTGCCATACTATTCTGGCTGAGATCATACCCTTTGAACCTGATACGGATAATGCCGACGCAGGGAATAAGAAACGTCTCCCATTGCAATAAATTGTTTAACAGTCGGTGTGCCGACTAAAAATTATTGTAATGTTAAAATTAAAAATTTTATCAATTCTATTGGTTTTTGGCCTTTTTGCCAATGCCCAGTTTACCCTTACAGGGAAAGTTAGCAACGAAAATGGAGAACCTTTAGTGGGAGCTTCAGTTCAGTTAAAACAAACGTATTTGGGTACTAGTACAAATAGTGCAGGCGAGTTTAGTTTTAATAAACTAAAACATGGTAAATATCTAGTTTTAGTAAGTTATATGGGGCATAGCTCCCAAACTAATAAAATATCTATCACAAAAGATACTGTGATTAAGGTAGCACTAACATCAAAAAGTTTAATGTCTGAAGAAGTAATTGTTATGGCTTCAAGAGCAAAAGAGAACACTCCAGTAGCGCAAACTACCTTACAAAAAGATGACATTAGAAAAGGAAATGTGATTGCAGACATTCCTTACCAATTGGAACTAACGCCTTCAGTTGTAGCCACCTCGGAAACCGGAACTGGTTCAGGCTATTCGAGTATGAGAATTCGAGGAACAGATATTACTCGTATAAATGTTTGTGTAAATGGAGTTCCGTTGAACGATTCAGAATCGCAAGGAGTTTACTGGGTAAACATGCCTAATTTTACTGAATCGGTGAACAGTGTTCAAATTCAGCGAGGCGTAGGAACCTCAACCAATGGTTCCGCAGCTTTTGGTGCATCCATAAATTTTCAAACCTTAACTATTGAGCCAAAACCTTATGCAAACCTTTCAACCTCAATTGGTTCGTTTAATACTTTTAAAGAAAATATTTCGGCTGGTACGGGTTTAATCGATAATAAGTTTGCCTTTGATGTTAGTGCAAGTAAATTAAACTCCGATGGTTACATTCAACGTGGTTTTTCCGATCATGGCTCCATTTATTTTTCAGGAACTTATTATGGCGAAAAAGATTTATTAAAAGCAGTGGCCATTTTTGGAAAACAAAAAACAGGCATTACCTGGTGGGGCACTCCCGATTATATGATAGATTCTATTCGTAATTTTAATCCAGCCGGACAATATTTTGATGAAAATAAGAAGGAGCAATTTTACGACGGTCAAACCGATAATTATTGGCAAAATCATTACCAACTTTTATATTCTCGTGAAATAAATAAGGATCTAAACTTTAATGCAACCCTTCATGCAACCACAGGTAAAGGGTATTACGAACAATATAAATCCGATGATGATTTTTCTAATTATGGATTAGACAACATACAACTTGATGGATCCACACTTACATTGGGAGATCACACCTATCCCTTTTCAGACAGTACTATTTATGGTTCTGATTTGATACGTCAAAAATGGTTAGATAATATGTTTTACGGAATTACGGCCAATTTAAATTATCACAAAAATAAATTGGATGCAACTTTTGGTATAGCAGCAAACAACTATGATGGAGACCATTTTGGCAAAGTAAACTGGATTAAATTTAACGCTGCAATTCCACAAGATTATGAATGGTATACTAACAATGGCACAAAAACCGATGTGAGTTCATTCTTAAAAGTACAATATTCTTTTACAAATAATTTTCTAATATTTGGCGATATTCAAGTTCGCGATATTAAATATACCATGAGTGGCACTGATGACGATTTGGAAGCTTTAGATCAAGACAATCACTGGTTTTTTGTGAATCCTAAAGTTGGAGTAAACTATCAAATAAATCAGCAGCAACGCGCCTATGCATCGTTTGCTATTGCCAATAGAGAACCTGCACGTGCCGACTTAAAAGAAGCATTAAAAGAGGGAGGAACCAGTACTCCAAGTCATGAAACCTTAAACGATATTGAATTAGGCTACCAAATTAAGAATACAAGCTACGCATTCGGTATCAATGCCTTTTACATGCTTTACAAAAACCAGTTGGTTAATACTGGCGAAAAAAATAGCGTAGGCTACAATATTATGACCAACGTGGAAAACTCATTCAGAAGAGGCATTGAGCTGATGGGTGGAATACAAATATTAAAGAACTTAAGTTGGAATGGAAATGTAACACTATCACAAAACCGAATTAATGATTATGTAGAATATGCTAGCCATAATGATGCCGATTGGAACGAAACCATTGAGGCTAAACCTCTGGGTGAAACCAATATATCCTATTCTCCTGAGTTCATTGGTGCAAGTCAATTGAGATTTGAACCCATAAAAAACCTGGGTCTTGCCTTAACTAGCAAATATGTTGGCGAACAATATTTTGACAATACGTCGAACACTGACAGAAAATTAGATGCCTACTTTGTAAATAACCTGAGTTTCGATTATAATTTTACATTTGAAACAGGACAGGATATTAGCTTTCAGTTTTTTGTAAACAATGTATTTGATGTTGATTATATAAGTAATGCCTATGGTGGAAATTGGTACGAAGAGGGTGTAGAAAAAAACTGGGCTTATTATTTTCCACAAGCAGGGATAAATTATATGGCTAAAATTAGCCTGCGATTTTAATTCGTTTTAACCCTTATACAAACAAGAACGCCCGCAATTAGCGGGCGTTCTTAGTTATATAAACCATCTTCTTACAGCAAACACTATTGGGTTCTATAGGACTACGAAGCGCCTGCTTCGCTTATATAAGTACGCATGCTCATGTATTGTTAAATACCAAGATGATAAAAATAAAAAGCTGAACTCATATATAATAATTCGCTAGTGTCAAACTCCAAAAGGATAAAATATAGTGCAATGAAGCTTTTAGAGAAAGAAAAAATATGAGTATGGAATTATTAGGTGTAATTCAACTAGTACGACTTTAGTTTTCATACATGATAGAAGCTACTAAATTTCAATATTTTGTAGCTCTCAACTCCCTCACTAAAATTAGGGAGGGCTGGGGAGGGTAAAAAAAATACTTTGATTAATTTTTAAAGTAGTAAAGTAGAACTAGATATAAAAGTTTACAATAAGGCTTTCAGAAAGAAAAAAAAACGCCCGCAAAATGCGGGCGTTTTTTAATTAAAAGCTTTTATTTTTTATTTTACAAAACGTAAAACACTTGCTTCGTTTCCTTTGTAAATAATAACTGAATACATTCCACTAGCTAATTCACTAGTATTGAAACCATTTTTGAATAATGAAATTTCAGAACCTGAATAAATAACTTGTCCAGAAATACTTACTATTTCAATTTTATCAGCGTTTTCAACACCATTTACAAATAATTCATTTGCAACCGGATTTGGATACAATGATGCATTTAATGCATTCTTATTATATTTAATGCTTGTAATTACACTTGGTAATGTATCATTTACAGCTTGAGCAATAGTTTGAGTACCATCATGCTGAACAAATGCAACCACTTCACAATTTTCTCTAACAAATGATGAAGCTAATTCAAAATTAATTACAAACTCATGTGAAGTAACTTCAGAAAAATCTATATCTAAACCTGCAGCACCTTCAATCATATCACGCATAAGAAAATTCAACTCACTCATTCCTTGCCATGATTCTTCAATATTCGATTCTGTTAATGCAACTCTCAATTTTAAGCCTTCAGTAAAATATGTAAATTCTTCTGTAGTCGTAATTGTTGCTGTGTAATCAGTTTCTGAAGTTCTTATTACTGTCATGTTCATATCTACAACAGCAGGAATATCTATTGAATTTTCATAGGCTCCTAAATAACTATCATACATAGTTCCAGTAACTGATCCCCCACCAATTTTTATTTTTCCATCAACTACTGCAGTTGGATATGAAGTAATTCCATAATAATCTATGCGTGTTCCTGATTCAGCAGTTTCATAGTCATCTCCTCCATGATATTCAATTATCGAAACATCTTTTCCTTCTTCAACAAGTTTATCAACTCCTCTTGCTGCTCCCGGGCAATATTGACACCATGTTCCAGTAGCTACTTCAAATAAGGTGGTTTTTCTTGCAACTCCACCCTCAATAACAACAGTAGTAATTGCAGAAGTAGATAAACCAGCTTCTCCATAAAATGCTCTTACTGCGTATTCATTAGATCCTGGATACACATTAACATCTGTATACGTAAGTACAGTTATTTCTGATGCAATACTGATTCCATTTCTATAAATTGAATAACTTTCAGGTGTAACATCAGCAGGAGCTGCCCATGTTAGAACAACATCATTTATATTTTCTAGAGTTCCCACAAGATTTGTTGGAGCTTCAGGACTTACAATGGTTTTTACATTTAAATCATCAAAATAATACTCTGGCGATCCAGCTCCATCGTTATCCCATGCAAAAAAATTAACGGCAGCAAATTGCTTGATATTGGTTTGACTTGTACCAACACTCCATTGAAATTCAAATACCAATTCACCATCTTTATAAATCTCACACCAATCAGAATCTAAATCAACAATTGTGCGAAGTTCAAACCAAGTATCAGTTTCATAGCTAAATGTAACTTCACCAACCCCTTGAGCTGTAGCAGTACCTCCATCAAACATTATTTGATAAGCCCAAGCACTATTGGTTCCCGCAAAATCTTGTAACATATTGTAATATCCAAGTTTACCTGCAGGCATATACATGTTAAAAGAAACTAAATATCTACCACTAACAATATTTCCAGTTTTAAATACTAAATCGTTACCAGAAGCAATTTTAATTGAATTTGGAGAACTTACAGAATATGCTGCAGATACTATAGGATCTTCAGCAGTATTAGGTGCATCAGACCAAGTAGTCCATTCTGTGGTAGTAACTTGGTTAACGAATTTTGCATCGGCCATAAAAGTGTCAAAATTCTCTTCGTATGGCAAGGTTAACTGTCCAAACGACATTGCTGCATATAATAATGCAATAGCTAAAATGTAAATTTTTCTCATAAATAGTTGTTTTTTGTTTTGTTTCATAATATTTCCTACAAAAATAAGAATTTTAAACATGTTATAACAAATTTTATAACATTTATTTCATTCCCAGAATAAACAGTTACCATATATAATCCATTGGCAAAATTTCTGGTATCAAAAACATTGATAAATAAAGACATTTCACCGCTACCGCACTAATCTTTCTAATATCCGCAAGTCATCGGATGAGTTTGTTTATTAACAGAAATATATACTTTGATTTGTTTTACCTTAATTTTATTACTCATCCGATGACTATCAATGCTTTAATAAGCGAGTTGCGGATTTGTGGATCTTTCGTGTGGTATGTATCTAAAGAAAGACAATCAATTTAAAATAGAATAAAGCTTAGCATAAATGTTAAGCTTTGTTTTTTAAGGCTATAAGCTAGAAAAAGCCAAATAGTCTTTGTTTCAACTAACAAGGATGATCGTAGCTTAATGGAATAGAGCTGACAAGACTTGTGTCTCGTGGCCTGTAACAATGTAAACAATAAGTTTTAGTATAATTCTGAACCTGGCATAAGCTGGGTTTTGTTGGTTGGAATTTTTTGTAAAATAATTTATCCTCCCCAGCCCTCCTTTGCAAGGAGCCCTGCCTGCCGATAGGTAGGGAGTTTCATTTGCATTTCAATTCAAATTTTTTGGTTGTGTTCTTTCAATTGTGTAATTGAGTTTGTAATATTAATATTGGTAGTATTCCATGCTTTTTAATGATTCCTATAGCCATCGGTAAAGTCTGATAAAATAGATAACTATCAAATTATTTAACAAATTTTATAACATTTATTTCAAAACCCGAATAAACAGTTAGCATATATAATCCATTGGCAAAATTTCTGGTATTAAAACCATTGATAAATAAAGCCATTTCACTCCCTTTATATATTAACTGACCCGAAATATTTCTAATTTCAATTCTATCCGCAGTATTAATCCCTTTTATAAATAATTTATTTGAAACCGGGTTTGGATATAAATTAATGTTAGAATTAGAAAAACTTTGATCGTGAATACCAACTTGAGTGTAAGGTAATTCAGCTATTACCGCTTGCAAGACCTCTTGTGTACCATCGTGCTGAACAAAAGCAATCAAATTACAATTTTCAATATGATAACTAGTATCAACATTAAAATCGATAGTTATTTTCTGTGGTTTTCCATCTGAAAAATCCAACTTAAAACCATTGGCATCTTTTAGCATGTCGCGACAAACAAAGCTGGCCGTATCATTATAAAATCCATCATAATTAATATTTGACTCTGTTAGCACCAGTCGAAGCTTTTTTTTTGTATCGTATATTTGCTCCAATTCGGTAACAGTTACCTCAACGGTATATGAATTTTCAGCAACTTCAGTTAGCTCCATTTCAATTTCCATGGTAGATTCTTGCGCAATGTAATCTTCGTATTTAGCAAGATACTCAGGATATAAATCTACTTGGTAGGCTCCTCCATTAATTCGCTCCTTACCATCAATCATAACAACAGGAGTTGCTGTAATATCATAATAATCAACCCTCGATTTTCCATCAACAGTTTCAAACTGATCGGTGAAATGATATTTAATCACTGAAACATTTTTTCCATTATGCACGAGTGAATCCATTGCATCGGCTACTGAGGTGCAACTAGAACAACCAACATTTGTTCCTATTTCAAATAAAACCGTTTCTCTAGCAGTAGTAGTTTTTGAATTAAGCTCCTGAGACCAGGAATAAAAAACTGAAGTCAAAATAAAAATTAGAGTAAATGTTATTCTTAAAATCATATCTAAAAAAATTATTCCACAATGATAATTATAACATTACCATTATGGAACACTAATTGTTTAATTATTAACTAAATTTTCCAATTATACAACACAAATACTTTCTGCACTATTTCACAAAACTTTGCGTAATAGTTTCGAATTTGTTTTTAATTACTGCAATGTAATAGCCTTTCTCCAAATGGTTCAAATAAATAGCATTATAACCTTCAACCAACGATTTGCTGGCATAAATTACTTTCGTAGATGAGGAGCTATATATTGAAATTTCTACTGACAAGTTATCTTGAATTTTGTTTTCAATAACTAAAATTTCATCAAAGCTATTATAGCTAGCTAATAAAAGTTTTGAATCAATATCTGTCATATTAACCGCCTTAATAGGGGAATAGCTATACTTGCCATCAAAGTCGGTTTGTTTTAATCTATAATATGAAACTCCTGCAAATGGTTTATTATCAACGTATTTATAAGCAATCAACTCGTTTGAAAAATGTGCCCCATTAACTTTTGCAAAAGCTATCCAATTTGTTGCATCTTTTGATTTTTCTAAGGTAAAATAATCGTTATTTTCCTCCGATAAAGTAGTCCATAATATTTCAACTGAACTTAATTTTGGAAGCGCATCAAAGCTAGCTAATTCAATTGGAAGAGGTGTCAAGCCTTCCTCCAATCCAAAATCGCTAAAGCCAATTACCCCAGTAATTTGTATAGTATTATTAACACCATCACGCACTGCAGCATTATAGGTTGCCCAATTAGCCTGCGGGTCGGTGGCTGTTGGGTAATAGACCGGGTTTTTCATAATATTCATAACCCCTTCGTCACTTATGTCTTGCAGAATAATATCATCGTAATACAAGGTTAAATCATAGGTATAATCAGCTATCGTTCCAAATGTTGGAGTAATCGTCCAATAAGCATTTGCATAATTAGTAGTTGTTAAGGTACTTGCACCATCATCAGTAGGATTTTTACCTGAATAATAATAAACAGCCACACTGGTCGGAAAGTTTGACCCATGCCATACAATAGATGCCAATAGTTTGCCACCCAAGGTGTAATTCGTTGTGTTTCCATCACCAATAGTACCCGACTCTGTAGCTGTAAAAGGTGCTGACCCCGGAGTAAATTCAAATGCTCCAATATCCGAAACTCCAGATACAACTGCAGTACTTCTTGAATTATCGGAATAATCAATATTTATAGTAGATATTTGTTTTGCTTTTCCATTGGCAGCCCAGCATTCGGTATTAGCTACCGGTATAGATAAGTCACCAATTGAAGCATTGGTAAATAAATTACTCAATTTTAAATTACTTGCATCGGTAGTTCCAGTAGTTGCCGTAAGGCTAAAACTTGTTTTATCACACGATGTATTTGCTTTCCAGTCGGTAAAATTATAGGTTGCTGGATACCAAAAGCCTAAAGTTGCTGCAGTAGTACTAACTAATAAATTATAATCTGAGCTTCCTGCTCCCCAACCTGTTGCCGGTGAACCCCCTTGATTCCCAATGGCATAATGGCTCCCCACTCCACCCGAACGATTGTTTGCAAGAATATTGTTTTGTATATCAACCGCATAATTTGTTAATGAGGTGGTTGAATTATCACCACGTAAAATCCCAAAAGTTGATAAAGCACCAGAGGATGCTGCTCCTGTAATAAAAATAGAATTATAATAAACATTAATATCTACACTACCTGCTGGATCACTATTTAACCAAATTCCATTAAATTCAGTATTTGAAGTTTCTGATTCTCCTAGCGTAATAATATTATTTGATATTGATGCTCCAGTGGTTGGATTATAAATTACTATTCCACTTGCGGTGGGCGGTGCCGTTGCTGTTGTTTGAGTGGATGCGTTCTTTATTCCATAAATTTTATTTTGAGAAATATTTGATGATATAGCTGAATTAAGAACAATAGCACTGGCGTTTGTTTGAACTGCTCCTGCTCCCGTGGCGGCTATATTATAAATGGTATTTTTAGTTATAGCCGATGAATTTGATGCTCCGGCAATATAAATGCCCGAAACAGTTTGATTCGCTATTCCTGTTGATGTTCCAGCACATGCCAATGTATAAATGCTATTTGCATTTATATTTGCACTCGATGTGGATGAATGAAGTATCCCTTTAAGCACTGTTGAAGAGCCTGTACCCGATGCTGTAATAGTATTTATTACATTGTTTGCAATTAATATAGAGCTACTTGTAACACTATTAATCCCATAAACGGAATTGGCTCCAGAAGTAATATCAGCAATAGTATTTAATGTTGAATTTCCAACATTAACCAACCCTCCATTTATTTCGATTCCTGAAAACAGCGTTCCTGATGTTCCCTGAACATTAAAGTTTTCTATGGTATTATTTTGCACTGAGGAAGCGGTTGTTGTTCCAACATTTAATACCAATCCTTTAATATTTGCACTACTTGCATTGTTTGTCCATGCTGCTCCACCACACGAGGCAGCTTGTCCTCCAATAAAATTACCTGTAATAATGTGATCATCACCACTATTTAAATAAATTCCAACCTGATCAATGGAGGATAAATCGTCGCTTAATGTTTTATATAAACTATTTCCTGAAATAGTAAATGCATCTCCAACATTTGCTAAATAAATACCAAAGTTTCCAAAATTATAAATTTCATTTCCTGAAATTGTAATTGAAGTGTTGCTTGTATTATTTGAATATACGGCACAATAAGGATATTTTAAAGTTCCTGATGTTGCACTTCTTATATCTGAATTCGATATTGTAATATTTGAATTTGCACCACTTCCAAGTGATATTGTTCCTTGAGTAGATGTTGAATTGTTATGGTTTTCAATAATGCAATAATCAATTAATACATTAGTTGACCCATTTAAAATTTCAAAAGTTGGACTTGTATTTGCTGCTGTTGTAGTATTGTTTTTAAAAACAAGGTATTGATTTATTGTACCGTCAAAAGTAACATTATCAGCACCATCTATTCGAATCATTGCACCAGGTCCTCCAGCCGATACTTTATTAACACTACCACTAATCGTTCTTGTTAATGCTGCACTAGGCTGAATAGTTAGAATGTGACCTGAGCCATTGGCTTCGCTCCATTGGCTAAGAGCGGTAATACCCGTTTCTGTTAAATCTGACGTAATTACAGCTGTTACATTTCCTCGTAAACCTTTATTATTTATATCAACAAACAAACTACCTGTTGCTCCGCTTAAAGAAGTGTATGTTTCGCCACTTCCCACATTATATGTTCCCGACAAATAATCGGAAGATGTAGTAAAGTATTCCAGTTGAGTTGAATTTCTTGCACTATTTGAAATAATTGTACTACCCGATGACCCTCCTGGAACATTACTAACATTTGCGTAATCTCCATTAACTGTTGAACAGTTTGTTAAATATTGGCCTGTTGTGGTTGAAACTTCAGTTATCCGAATAAACGAATTGGTAAAATTTGCAGAATTTGCAGAAACATATATTCTCCAGTATCTGTGCGTACTTAAGAAATAGTTTGCAGGTGCTGTTGAATAAGTTCCTCCACAATTAGCATCAAAAACCTCTGCAATAACTTCTACTGTTGCACTGGTTGTAACCGCATTAACCATTTCTATCATATTATATGATCCTTTTCCAACAGGAAATGTAATGGTATTGGTTCCACTTGGTATAATTCTTTTAATTGGACCATTAACATAGCTAGTTGTTGACCCAGAACCCGTTGTTGTGTTTGCTGAAATGGTTAAAATATTTGTGCTAGTGGTAGTTAATTTTCCTTTTGTTAAATCCAAGGTATAAACAGTTAATGGATTATTTAATGTTACTCCTGAACTAGTATTTATTCCCAAAACAAGCCTATTTGTGGCAGTAAGCGTACCTGTTTTTGAAATAGTTTGTGCTGAGGTACCAACCATTCTTAGCTTATTTCCTGCAATTGTTGCATCTAAAGTACCTGCGATATTTACGTTACCATAGATATCGAACGTGCGCGCAACGCTGCTCGTATTGTATAAGTTAAATTTTCCAGCAGTTATGGTTAAATCATTTATCATTTGAAAATTCGCATGACTATCAGTTTTTCTAAAAGATACCTGTCTGTTCGATCCTGAAGGATTGTTTACCTTAATGTTCCCCAATGCTAATCGATATTGTGTGGGTGAACTTATAACGAAACCATTTGTAGAACCTGCTATTGCACTTGTTCCATCACCCATTTGCAATGTGGAGCCAATAAAACTTTTATTGCTTTCTCCTCCCGCTGGAATTAAAAAAACATAGTATGAATTGCTGTTTGGTGGATCAACTACCGTAACTGTACCTCCAGTAATTAATGCAAATGCCGTTTCTCCAAATTCAATGGTATGATCGGCCAATATTGCTGCAGCTCGTGAATCCAAATTAATGGCGCCATTTGACATAATTAAATAACCTGTATTAGGAACATACAACTTGCCATAAAAATTTAGTATTGCATTGACTGATTCCAATTTCAATGTACCATTTAAATTAAAAGTGTTAGCCCCAGCACCATAAGCAAAGTTTCCAGATGTTATTCTTAAAATTCCACCATCAGTAATAGTTGCATTGCCTGCCCCCGTGGTCGAGGTTCCAGTATTAACACAACTAATAGAAGCCGAGGCATTATTAAGCCATAAACGTCCGGTTGCGGAAACAATGGTTTGAGGACCATAATACGGAGTTATGGTAGAAGCACTTGATAGTTTAAAAGTACCATTAGTAATTGTCAACCTCTTTCCTAATAATGTAGGTGAAGCTACAGT
This sequence comes from Salinivirgaceae bacterium, assembly GCA_016342715.1. Taxonomy (GTDB): domain Bacteria; phylum Bacteroidota; class Bacteroidia; order Bacteroidales; family SZUA-534; genus JAEINW01. The sequence goes on from JAEINW010000006.1 coordinate 55,317, forward strand.
TATTACTCTGGTTACATCCAAAATAGCAGAATTAGCAGAACCTTTATTAATTGTTATAGAATTAAAATCACAAGTTCCACCAGAGCCTGAAATAGTTCCAATAGACGACCCCTTAAACGTAACACTTGCTATAGATGAACCTGTAAAATTCATATCAAATATTCCATTCACTGTTAAATTGGAATTAGCTCTTGTTCGGTTACCAATAATTAGCTGTCTGGTTCCTCCAGTTGCTGAACCAACTATATTAAAAGTTCCATTCGTAGCAACAGTCACGTCACCATCACATGTTAATGTTCCACTGGTTATTCCACCAGCAAATTGCAAGATTCCACTAGTCCCTTGACCCACAGTTATATTATTACAAACAGCATTTGTTACCCCAATAGTAATTGTGTGGCCATTTTGTATTGTAACATTATCAGTATTTGTTGGCACTCCAACTGGACTCCATGAATTTACATCACTCCAAGTTCCTGATGCAGTATTTGAAACTTTTTCTCCAGCCGCTGTTGTTGATGCGGGTCCTGAAACAGCAGCACTTATACCACCTTCATTTACGGCTGCCACCTTAAACCAATAACTTTTTGAAGGCAAACCCGTTACAGTCGAACTAATTGAGTTTGCATTTTCAATAGCTACAATTTCATAGGTTGTTCCTCCATCTTCTGAACGCGAAACATAAAAAAAAGCCTCATTCGATGAATTATCAGTCCAGTTCACTGTAATATCTGTATAAGTAATTCCAGTAAATGAAATATTAGATGGTGCACTTGGAATTGATATTGGAGTGAATTTATAAAGTACCCGATAACCATCTGATGTAGTTGATAGTCCACTTATTTCGCCTGTCGCCGATATTAGAGTTGGCAATATTGCAGTAGATGGAGATATTCTTGAAACATTGCTATTGTTAAAAGCTCCAGTTTTGTACAAAATACCATTGCTTGCATTTGCATCTGAAATTCCAATATTGCCATAATCTTCTTGTCCAGCTCTATGCACATCGGCATTCATATAACCATAAATATATTCTATCAAGTTTGATGTTTCGGTTAAGCGAATTTGAAAGGTTGAACTCCCATTTTGTGAACCGTCGGTATATGCGATAATCATATTTTTCCACTCAATGGTGAAAACCCTATTGGGAGAAGATCCTGTTACTTTGTAATGAACTTTTCCATTGCTTCCTGTGCGCATATCGCATGAAAATGCTACTAAACGCGGCTCATCAACATCAAGTTCAGGAACACGATCAATGGATGACAAAGAACTACCAAAACGCATCACACCATCTTCAGTTGCAACAAAATCTATATACGCTTTCCCCATAAAATAAAAAGTAAACCCAATGTTATTGGCAATAGAAAACGTCCCTGTATTCAATCCATCCACATCGGGATTAATTAAGGTGGTTGTACCCGACGACATGTTTGTTAATGTACCATTAGTAGTTGCCGTAAAAGTATAATCAACAGTACTGGCTTGTTGGTATACCTTATTTGAAAACAGCAAACAAAAAATAATTGAAAAAAGTCGTAAATTGATATTCGATAGTAAATATAAGTTTCTCATAGCAGCAACAGTAATATTTAACAATCTTTGTTTCGGTTGAATTATTTTCCCGATGACCTTTCAAAAATACAAAATAGTGATAAGTATAAATTGTTATTCTTTAAATACTTACACAGCAAAACCATCAGTTAGTCAAATAATTAACACATTTTCATTAATACCAACCCTATTTCACTTTCACTAAATAAACATTCGATTTCACTTATAAACAAACTATTTAAATATCAATAATAAATCTTCTGATAGTACGCAAAAAAATGTTTACTTTTTCATTCGTATAAACTTTGATTAATACTTTGTATTTCGGTAACTTATGTATTTCAATTTATTTTTTGTGACATT
>JAEINW010000007.1 GCA_016342715.1 Salinivirgaceae bacterium
AGCACATTATATGTCTGATATATTGATACTTAACCTGTTTACTATTTAGACTGGTTACACATTAACGTTTTTTTAACAATAAATAATTTTGTTTTGTGTTTAATTTTATCTTACATTTGTTAAACATTTTTGTTAATCATTATTAAGTTATTAGTTAAACAAAACAAACCCGTAAAACTTACCACTATGACAGCAATAGAATTTAACAATAAGCTTTTAGGTATTGAAACAAAGTTGAAATATTTTGCATATAGTTTAACAGCAAATTCTGAAGAAGCAAAAGATTTACTTCAAGAAACCATGCTAAAAGCATTATCAAATAGAGACAAATTTACAGATCCTCGTAATTTTAATTCATGGGCCTATACTATAATGAAAAACACCTTCATTAATAATTACAGAAGAAATGTAAAATCAAATACCATTTTTAATAAAATGGAGAATAACGAAAACTTGCCTCATAAGCAAGAAGCTATTTCTCCAGAATCGGAACACGCATATAAAGAAATCAGAAAAAAAGTAGATAATTTACAGGACGACTTCAGGATACCTTTTCAAATGTTTACTGATGGTTTCAAATACAAAGAAATTGCTGAAAAATTAGAAATACCTATTGGCACGGTGAAAAGTAAAATTTTCTTTGCAAGGCAAAAACTAATGGAAAAACTTCCAGAATATAAAAGCGAATACCGATAAAAGCTTTTTCATCATATAATTCGCCCGGCTATGCCGGGTTTTTTTATACCCAATGTTTTATAACAGAACAATAACATGATACCATACTGAAGAATAATCGCTTAAATCCTTGTCTATTGTATTGATTTACTGATCATTTATTATTAAGCAGGAAATTAACAATTCTATGTAACATAATTCAAACAAACCCCTATTTTTATATGTTTAACCACTTGAACAACTAATAAATCCGTAGTATGGATAAATTTGATTTTTTAAGCAACATATCGGCCGAAGCAATGGATGAACTTTATAGTAAGTTCTTAGATAACCCCGATAATGTTAACGAACAATGGCAATACTTTTTCAAAGGATTTGACTTTGCCAGAACTAATTTTCCAATAAATGATAGTTCCAATGATAATATATCCTCTAAAGAATTTAATGTTACAAATTTGATTCATGCGTACAGGCAACGCGGTCATTTATTTACTAAAACAAATCCAGTTCGCGAACGCCGAAAATACAAGCCAACACTTGCACCAAACGAATTCAACCTTAGCGATTCAGATTTAAATTCTGAATTTTTAGCAGGGGAACAAATCGGTATTGGAAAAACCACGTTGAAACACATTATCAGCCATTTAGATCAAACCTATTGTCAATCAATTGGTGTTGAATATTTATATATCCGACAACCTGAAGAAGTAAAGTGGTTAATGAAAAAGATGGAACCCCAAAGGAATACTCCATCTTTTTCAAACGAAGAAAAAAAGCATATATTTCAACATTTGGTGACTGCTGTTGGGTTTGAAAAATTTATTCATAAAAAGTTCACAGGACAAAAGCGTTTTTCATTAGAGGGTGCAGAAACATTAATTCCATCGTTAGATGCTGTAATTGAGCATGGCGCCGATTTAGGAATTGAAGAATTTGTAATTGGCATGTCACATCGTGGACGCTTGAATGTGCTGGCAAATACCTTACATAAACCTTATGAAATACTTTTCAGAGAATTTACCGGAAAATCATATGTTGATTCCATTTCGCTTGGGGATGTAAAATATCATTTAGGCTATGGTAATACCATCACAACCCACAAAGAAAAAAAAGTTAGATTAAACCTTGCTCCCAATCCTTCGCATCTTGAAACAGTTGGGCCTATTGTACAAGGCATTGCACATGGTAAAATTAAACACAAATACAATGACAATGCTGACAAGCTTGCTCCGATTTTAATTCATGGAGATGCAGCCATTGCTGGTCAAGGTGTGGTTTACGAAGTTATTCAAATGTCGGAATTGCCTGGATATCAAACCGGAGGGACTATTCACTTGGTAATCAACAATCAAGTTGGATTTACAACAAACTATTTAGAAGCTCGTTCAAGCACTTATTGTACTGATGTTGCCAAAGTTACAAGAAGCCCAGTATTTCATGTAAATGGCGACGACGTTGAAGCATTAATTTACACCATTAAACTCGCCATGGAATATCGACAAAAATTCCATAAAGATGTTTTTATCGATATTTTATCGTACCGAAAATATGGACACAATGAAGGTGACGAACCAAGATATACGCAACCCGTTTTATATAAATCGATAGCTCGTCATCCAAACCCAAGAGATTTATATGCCAATGAATTAATTGAAAGCAAGGTTGCAAGCAAGGAGGAAATTGCCAAATACGAGCAAGACTTTAATGATTTGTTAGAGAAAAAATTAGAAATCGCAAAACTTGATTCAAAAGTTGCCATTAAGCAATTTTTAATTGAAGACTGGAAAGACTATCGGCATTCAAATAAAGATGATTTTCAATCGGATATAAAAACAAATGTTGCTAAAGAAAAACTTTTAGAATTAGCTAGTTCAATCAATACACTTCCAAATGAAAAGCTCTTCTTCAAAAAAATACTAAAGCTTCTTGAAGATAGAAAGGCTATGATTCAAAATGATAAATTGGATTGGGCTTTGGGAGAATTATTGGCTTATGCTACCTTATTGGATGAAGGAATACCTGTTCGTTTAAGCGGTCAGGATTCACAACGAGGAACCTTTACTCACAGACATGCAGCCTTGGCAAAAGAAGAAACTGCCGAAAAATATATTCCTTTACAACATTTAAATGACAAACAAGCTTCGTTTGATGTTTACAACTCACCTCTGAATGAGTATGGTGTAATGGGTTTTGAATACGGTTATTCCTTATCAGTGCCCTCCGGATTAACTATTTGGGAAGCTCAATTTGGCGATTTTCATAATGTGGCACAAGTTATTATCGACCAATACCTTAGTTCTGCTGAAGAAAAGTGGGGCATAATGAATGGTTTGGTATTGATGCTACCTCATGGCTATGAAGGTCAAGGACCCGAACATTCAAGTGCAAGAATGGAACGATTCATTACATTATGTGCAAATAATAACTTGCAATTAATGAATATCACCACTCCTGCGAATTTGTTCCATGCCCTGCGCATGCAAGTTAAAAGGGAGTTTAGAACTACAATGGTAATATTTACCCCCAAAAGTTTGCTACGTCATCCACAAGCAGTATCGGAATTAAAAGATTTTTCGGAAGGTAAATTCCAACGAGTAATTGATGATACGGATAATGATTCTGAAAAAGTAACTCGATTGGTATTTTGCAATGGAAAAATTTATTACGATTTGTTAAAAAAGAAATCGGAATATGGTGTAAAAGATATTGCAATTGTTAGAATTGAACAAATATATCCATTACCAAAAAAGGATATTGAACAAATTGTAAACAAGTATAAAAATGCCGTGAAAATTCTTTGGGCTCAAGAAGAACCAATGAATATGGGAGCCTGGTATTTTATTAAAAACGAATTATCGAACTTACCCATTGAAGGAATTACCAGATTCCCAAGTGGAAGCCCTGCTGTTGGATTAAATGAATTGCATCATAAAGAGCAAGATGAAATAATTTATAAAGTATTTAAACCTTGTACCTGCGAATTAAAGAACCCATATTGTGGATTACAATGTAAAACTGGAAAAGAAAAATTACCCATATTGCATCAGCATAAATATTTTAATTTGATATAAAATGAGCAGCATAGATATAAAAATTCCAAGTCCTGGCGAATCAATTACAGAAGTTGAAATAGCTAGTTGGTTTGTTAAAAATGGCGATTATGTTAATAAAGATCAGGAAATTGCCGAATTAGAATCTGATAAAGCCACCTTAACATTATCAGCGGCAGCAGCAGGTATAATTACAATAATAGCACAAGAGGGAGAATCCACTGAAGTTGGTTCTACTGCCTGTACTATTGACACTTCAGCTGCAGCACCCGAAAAACAAAAAACTAGCGAAGCTAATCAGGAAGCGGTTAAAGAGGAAAAACCTTCAAAGCAAATTATCTCAGATGGAACAACATCTTCGAAAGAAGAGATTAAAATTACTCCTGTTGCTCAAAAAATACTTGAAGAAAAAGGCATATCGAAAGAAGAATTTCTTTCAAAACTGCATAGAATAACATCTAAAGAAATAGATTTTGTGCTATCGGCATCTGATTCAAACAATAATAGCCCAACAGTTAATTTTGAAGAAAGAGAGGCGACAAAAACAAAAATGTCGTCGTTACGGCGCAAATTAAGCCAACGTTTGGTTCATGTGAAAAATCAAACAGCCATGTTAACTACTTTTAATGAAATAAACATGAAAGCAGTTATGGATTTGCGAGCAAAATATAAAAACGAATTTATTGAAAAATTTGGTGTTAAACTGGGTTTCATGTCTTTCTTCACAAAAGCAGCATCTATTGCATTACAATACCACCCAAATGTGAATGCAATGATTGATGGAGAAGAAATTATTAACTACAATTACACCGATATAGGTATTGCTGTGCAAACACCAAAAGGCTTAATGGTTCCAGTGATTCGTGATGTAGATAAAATGTCGCTTTCACAAACTGAAATAGAAATTGCCCGAATGGCAGAAAAAGCACGAAATGCAAAAATATCACTCGATGAAATGTCTGGTGGAACATTTACCATTACTAATGGTGGCGTTTTTGGTTCTTTATTATCAACTCCCATTTTAAATCCTCCTCAGGCTGGAATTTTGGGTATGCATAATATTCAGGAAAGGCCAATTGCAGAAAATGGACTAGTGCTAATTCGCCCAATGATGTACGTTGCACTTTCGTATGATCATCGATTGGTTGATGGAAAAGATTCTGTAGGTTTTTTGGTTAAACTAAAAGAATTAATTGAGAATCCAGAAAAGATGCTTTTTAATGGGAACGATCCGGCTAAAAAATTAATTATGGAATAGTTCACACAAAAAAATAAGCCTGATTTTTTATTGATCTTGCTGATTTTTTCGTAAAGGATAATTTACCGTATCCATAGAAATCTGGTAAACAAATTTTGACAATAAATTCGTAATGTTTGTCAGATTCGAATAATTAATTTTTTCAGGAACATCATTGGGTGTGTGGTAATCTTCATGCAATCCTGTGAAAAACAAAGCTATAGGAACTCCTTTTTTGTAAAAACTATAATGATCGGAGCCATACTTAAAAATTAGCATTTCCTTTGGACCAGGCTTATTAGAAACCTTAAAATATCGTGCATTTCTCATTTGCTTTTTCCCAAGTTTAAAATAGTCTTTACTATTCTCTCCTAATGTTAATAAATAAACAAAATCTCGATCCTCAGTATGCCGTTCATCCCAGCGGCCAACCATGTCTATATTTATATTAAGAACGGTTTCATCTAAGCTAAAAATCGGATCCTGAACATAGGCTTGCGACCCAAATAAACCTATCTCTTCGCCTGAAAATGTTAAAAATAAAATATTCCGACAAGGTTTTTTTTCATTTGAAAAATATTGCGACAATTGACGGGCAGCTTCTAATACAGCTGAAACTCCCGATGCATTATCGTCTGCACCATAATTAATATTTCCCTCTACTTCTCCAATATGATCGTAATGCGCAGTAATAACAATGGTTTGCGTAGTATCTTTACCATAAATTATTCCACCCACATTTTCAACTTTTGTTTTTTCAATAGATTTATCGTAATCTGAAATTAGCGTTAAATCATAATGTGGAAAGGTGTCCAAAATTAAACTTCCTGTCTTCAAATTGTCCTTGGCAATTTGCTCCAGTTGCTCATCACTTATCCCAAAAACTTTTTCCATCACATTTTGAAAACAGTAATAAATTCGTAAGGAATCTTCTACGCTTGGATTGGCCCATTCCTCCTCAATCCTAGACATATAATATCGATCAAAATCCTTTGGTAAGGAGTAATACGAAAGCTCATAATCAACGCTCCATGCTTTTTCAACATCTTTGTTTTTTTCTGGAAACAATATAACAAAGTTCTTGTTCCCATAAGTTTTCCTTATTTGCTTAATCTTCTCAAATGCTTGTTTCGGACAATGAGCAATAAATGCGATAGTTTTACCCTCAATTTCAATATTCTCAATTTCTTTTTCTGTTCCATATCCACAGAATAAAAGACTCGACTTAATTGTATCTGTATGATTATTTGAACCTGCAAAATAAAAATCCCAAGGCCAAAAAATACGATTATCATTATTTTTTATCGTATGAATCTCTTGGGGTTTTTTACTAAGATAATAGTATTGATAGTAGGAATTATTTGGCAGCTTACTTAAGCCATAACTCTCAAAAGCGTTAGAAATGTATTTTGCAGCCATTTTTTGACCTTCGGAGCCCGTGGCTCGCCCTTTTAGTTCTTCAGAAGCTAAGTGATAAACATGATGCTTAATAGTGTCTTTTGATGCAACAAAATTTTGCCCAAAACTAGCCAAGCCAACACACACGATTAAACTAAAAAATATTACAAACCTTTTAAAAAATTTGAATACCATCATAAATTATTAAAACAATTAGTTTACACAAAAAAAAGTAGCCCCTTAAATTAAACCTTTTAAATATGATAGTCGTAAAGGTTCTTCAAACTTCTCAATAGCATATCTTAACATGGTACGAGGCATGGTTTTGTAATAGTGATTTAAAAATTCCAATTCTACTTCACGATTTCTATTTCCAATTTCACGTAACATCCATCCCACGGCTTTATGAATTATATCGTGCTTATGATTAATAAGAATTTCTGCAATTTTTAAGGTCAATTCAAATTCATTTTTCCTGATGTGATAAAAAGTTCCAATCATGGCAACTCTGTTTTTCCATAAACCTGACTCCTTTGACAATTTTAAAAGAATTCCACTATTATTTTCAAATTCCCAAAATCCCAAAATATGATGGGCAGATGCATCCACTAAATCCCAATTATTAACATAATCCAAATTATCAATATAACCTTTGGCAATGCTGTCAAAATCAATGGTAGTTATTTTTTTATTTTTGACTTTTAATTCAAGAATAAATAAAGCTAATAATCGTATTTCATGAATCTCATCTTTCAGCAAAGTAAAAACATCGTCAATTGCAATGGTCTTATACTTTTTTGCTAAATTCCTTAATATCGGATTTCTTATTCCAGCAAAAACATCACCTTCGCCATATCCACCTGGAATACACTTAAAGAATTTTTTATATAAAACTATTCTATCTGTTTCTGAACTAGCAAGTGCTTCTAATTTTATCTCTTTAATTATTGTGCTCATTTCTTTACAAACTCGCTAACGTCAAATGCCAATTTCATTACTTTATAAACATTGCCATTCTCGTCTTTTATTGGGGTGTATGTTTCCGACAACCAAACATCTTTTTTATTTACAGTAATTTTATTGGTGTCTTTTTTAACTTCTCCTCCAACTATTTCATTCCAAAAAGCTAAATACTGACTTTCTGATTTCCCTTTAAAATCAAAACCGTCTTTATGATGTGTCCCAATAATTTCAGCTCTATCAATTCCAAATAAGTCTAACACAGCTGCGTTAATATCAATAATAAATCCTTCGATATTATACTGAATCATATAGGTTGAATTACTAATTGACTCAACAATTCCTTCTAATTCCACTTGTTTTTTCCTTGATTCAATCTCCATTTTTTTAAGGTCAGTGATGTCTTTAGAAATTCCAAAAGTACCAATACAATTACCTTCTCCATCAAGCAATGGCATTTTTGTTACCGAATTCCATTGAGTTGTTCCATCCCCCTTTTGCTCTTTTTGAATTTGATTTTTGATGCCCGATTTCGAGTTTATTATTTCCTGCTCATCGTTGTAATATTTTTGAGCCTCAGCGTGTCCTCTAAAATCAAAATCAGATTTTCCAACAATAGCGTCAACAGACTTAAGCCCAAATAAGTGCAACATCGATTTACTAATTCGTAAGAATTTACTATTCAAATCTTTAAAGTAAATGTAATCAGGAATATTATCAAGAAGCGAATTCAAAAGGGCACTTTGCTTAGTTAAACTCTCTTTCATTTCTTCATTTACCAAATGCTGACGCTGCAGATCTTCTTGAGTAGCTTGCATCTCTTCAAGATTTTGTCGCATTTCTTCTTCTTGAGCTGCTAACTCTTCACTTTGCAGCTGACTTGCTCTTAGTAACTTTGAGGTTTTTTCGTTCGTACGAACACTTGAAATAGTAGCTCCAATACTTTCTCCCAGCTTCTCAACAAACTCCACTTCGTGCAATTCTAATTCTTTAAACGAAGCAATTTCAATAACCGCATAAACTTCATCATTAAGTATACATGGTACAATTAGCACACAATTTGGATTTGCTGTTCCTAATCCCGAAGTAATATTTACATAATTGCTAGGAATATCTTTTAATAAAATGGTTTTCTTTTCGTAAGCACAACGCCCCACAAGTCCTTCCCCAATATGAATTTCCTTTGAAACAAACTTGTCGCGATTATAGGCAATTGCTGTAATTAATTCATAAAACCTATTATCCGAATTATTTTGATCGTCTTCGTTTAAAACAAATAAGGCTCCCTGATTAACTTCAAGATAATTAATAAGATTCGTCATAATGTTGAATCCTAATTTCTTCATATCATTATTATCCTGACGTAATATTTCTGCAAACTTGGCTATTCCCTGTGTTCCCCAATTTCTAATGGCTTCTTCTTGTTTTCTTGCTTCTTCTTCATTTTTATTCTTAAATAAACTATTGCGCATATTGAGTAGTGCCATACCCAATTGATCTTTATCACCAAGTAAAGTGTACTCATTTTCCAAATTGCCTTTCCCTATCTCTAGCGCAAAACTTTCAGTTTTTTTGAGTCCTTTAATTACTTTTGTTAACGAATCGCTCATTTCTTGCAATTCATCACCCGTTTTTATTTCAAGATTATCAGTGCTTTTAGTATCGCCTTTGGCAAGCAAATCAAGTATTCCTGTAACTTTTTTAATCGGGCTAATTACTCTTTTGGTAGTAAACCATATAGCAAAAATCATTACTATGATTCCAATTACCCCAAAAATAGCAGATTTCCGAAGTGATCTCATTGAAACTTCAAGAACCTTATGCATAGGAACCGTCACTTCAACAACCCAAGCTTTTTCTTTGTTACCAAAATCAAAGGGAACAAAATATGAATAATAGGATTTCTTTTCAAAATTTGAAGAAAATGAAAATTCTTTACCATTTTTTATTTTTCTTTCAACGTCCCAATTGGCATTATCTTCTGGGAAATTTGTAGCAAATTTTTTACCAATAAAATCTTTAACCGAATGTGCTACAAATATTGAGGAGTTAGACATTACAGTAATAAACCCGCCTTCGTATATATAGGAATTTTCAATAAAATCATCAAAAAATGCTAAATCTAAGCTAATACCAAACTGACCGACTATATTGCTATTATTATAGATCGGAGCAAAAATATCAATTATTAACCTATTTTCTTCGTAGTAAGGCTCAGAAACTGTAATGTTTGAATTCCCCGATACTTTTGTCTGATAATTTTGAACAAGCGAAGGTGAGTTAATTTTTCGAGCAATGCTTTTATCTTTTTTCGATGCTTTAAATAAAACTGAATTCATCGAATTATCTCCATCAATAAGCCCTTCATTCCAGAATGTCCAGCAATAATTTATTTGAGTATGCCTTTTTAGTTGATTACTCATCAAATACTGAACTTCTTGTGTGCTTATTGATTTTTCATCAGAAAATTTTACAGTGTACAAATCTGCTGCAGCATCTACAAAACCAATATATTTATCAAAAATACCTTTAACTGCTTTTGCATTTTTTTCAGCCATCAATTGCGTATAATCGTGTGCATTATCCACAGCTAATCTATTATTACGTAAAGCTACATAGCTTCCAATAACAATAAATACAATAATAACAGTAGAAATAATAAAGAGTAAAATTTTTGCCTGAAGGTTATTTCTTAAATTCATAAAAATAAGTTTTGTTTATTGTAGCTAGCGCCTAATAACAGGTTAAACGAACCTAAAATTAACATAAAAAAACAAAATATAAAATGTAAGTTTATACTGCATGAAGCTCATTGGATAATAGATACCAAACAAAGCCAGTGACATGCTTATTCTCAACAACTTGAACTAACTTCATGTATTCTTTTATTTGTTGTATATGACTCGACGATTTTGCTTTGGTAAATTTATAGTCAACAATTACAATTTCAGTATCTGAAATTAACACACGGTCAGGTCTGCGAATCTGGCCTCCAGGCTGTAAAATAGCAACTTCATTCATTATTTTCCATTTATCGCTAAACCAATCGTTGTGCTCAAATGAAGATAACCTTTCGCTTAAAAAATTAAAATATGCGTTTTTATCTTTTTCTTGAATTATACCTGAATTAACTAGCTTCTGGGTTGCAGCTTCCAAATCACCAATTACCTTAGTATTTTCAAGAATTTTATGTAGAATTTTTCCTTGCTGTGTTTGGCTTACATCTTTTTCGTTAAAAATAGCAGCGTTTGACTTTATTCTAACTGCTATTTCGTTACTAGAAAACTCAATATCACTATCAAATGGATATTCACGAATGGGGTGTTCTTCTTTTTCTATAAGCGATAATTCACCAATAGTAAAACTATTATCATCGTCAACAAATTCAGAATTCTGCTTTTCTTCGTTCATAGAATGCATATACTCATATAGCAAATCGCCTACGGTTTTTATTTTTTTCGTAGTATTTGCAGGTGCTCCAATAAACAAAGCCTGTTCGGCACGAGTAAATGCAACATAAAGCATATTTAAACTATCAATAGTAGCCATTAACTTCTCCTTTGCATATTCCTCTTTAAAAATGGAATCGGCTAATTTTGAAGAATACATTACTGGAATGGCTGATATCTCATTAAATGGTTCAACTTGCGGTTTACACCACATTAGTTTTGACCGTTGATCGAGATTCCAATACGAAAATGGAGCAATCACTGCTTTATACTCTAAGCCTTTTGATTTATGAATGGTTACTATTCTAATGGCATTCTGCTCCTCTGACAGATTAATAGGTGTTTGGAAACCAAATTCGTACCACCATTCTATAAATCCAGAAATATCGGAGCCATTTTTCTTGGTAAAATTTAATATGGCATCCTGAAAAGCATTGATAAATGGAAAATGATTTTGTGCTGTACTTGAATTGATTTTAAACACGAATATTTTCAATAACGATGCTACTAATTGCGACAACGAAAGTTCAATAAGTTGATCCTTTTCGTTTTTAAACTGATCGGGTAAAGCGTTTAAAAAAGCATTATTATCAGAAAAATCGATGTCTATTAGTTTTGTTGATGCCTCTTTGGGAGACATGTTTTGAACATAAAAATATTGTAAAATCTTTCCTTTACTTAATAAATTTGTTTCATCAATAATAAATTCAAGAAGGGCTATTAATAATTGAATGATGCTTGAAGAACCTAAGAAAACAGAGTCGTTAGAAACAAATTCGAAGAGATGGGCTTTTTCAGGATTATTTCTTCGGTAATCCATTAATGCCTGAGCAATTTGTGCACCTTCCTTATTTCTTCGAACTAAAACAGCGATGTCTTTAGGCGAAAACCCATGCTCAAACAATTTATTAAGCGATTCAATTACGTACTCATTAATCAAGGTTTGATTGTACTCTGCATCTTTCTCAAATTCATAAAATTTCACATTCACAAAACCTGTGGAATTTATTTTTTTAGGAGACACCTGTTGCTCAGTGGTTGAAAATATGCGTTCCACTAAATTCTCAGCATCTAAAAATCCGTAGGAAGCGAACTCATTATTAATCTCGCTCTGAGCTATTGAAGCTATTTTTTTGAAACATGAGTTATTAAACTCCACTATGTTTTTATCGCTTCGCCAGTTGTTCGGTAAAACTTTCTCTTCCTGACTGAAAAATCGGAACTGATCTTGAATTTGATTTTCAAGCAAGGTCCAATCGCTATTTCGCCATCTGTATATGGATTGTTTTACATCACCCACAACCAATGATTTATAATCTTGCGAAATTCCATTGAAAAAAAGCGGATAAAAATTAGCCCATTGTAAATTCGAAGTATCCTGAAACTCATCAATCATAAAATGCTTCAAATATTCACCCGTTTTTTCGTAAATAAACGGGGCATCGTTAGATCCAATCATTTTTGACAACAGCGGAGATGCTAATGGGAGTAAAAAAATATTTTTCTCGTTGCAGTAATTTATTAAATGATTAAAAACCTCAACAATAATTGCCAATATATCAATGCTTTTTAAAATTGCCACTGCTGAAATATAATGCTCATATTTTGTTTCAAATAATTTAAACAACTCAAGTAAAACAGGATGTAATTTTTGCTGCACACAATTTAGAATTTCATCCTTTTTTGGAGATGATTTGGCACACCAACCTGAAATAAAATCATCGGAATGCAGTGCAGATTCAACTCTTTTCCCTGGTTTAGCTACAGTATAGCTATCAATACCTTTTTGCTTAACTAAAAACCCAGCAACACCGCTATTTTTATATGAAAAATCATCTACTTTTAAATTTGATTCCTTTAGCCCTATTAAAGCGCTATCTCCAATTTTACGCAGCGAATTGATAAACCCATCAATAATAAAATTCAAATTTTGCTTATATGTATTTAAATTTCTAATATCAGAAAACTGCTTAAGCTGCTCCTCTGAAAAGGAAAAAAACAATTCACTAAAAGCATCTTCTGTGAAACTCAATATATCATTTTGAATATCCCAACTTTTACCTGATTCAATTTTTTGAATAGCAAAATCTGATAACCAATTACTTAATTGCTTGTTTTCTTGAATTGTTTCGAAAAATTTTTCAATACTTAACTCAAGTATTTGTTTTTTGTTTAACTCGAGCGAAAACCCCAGATTTAAGCCAATTTCACGGGTAAATGATTTTAGAATAATCTGAAAAAAACTATCAATGGTACTAATTTTAAAGCGTCCATAATTGTATAAAATATCATTCAGTAAAAATTTGGCTTTTATTTTTATCTCATCCTCCGATAAATTATACAGTTTTTTCAAATATTGAGTGTGGCCACTATCCAAGGCATTGGCTAAGGCAAAAAGTTCATTAAGAATTCTATCGCGCATTTCAGCCGTTGCTTTGTTTGTAAAAGTAACTGCCAATATGGAGCTAAAATGGGTTTTAGGATTAAATATTAACGATAAATACTCGCGGATTAACTGAAAAGTTTTTCCCGATCCGGCAGAAGCTTTGTAGATAGTTAATACAGCCATAAGAGCCTAAATATGAAGTATTTTATAAATCAATTCGCGCATTAATTCAAAATCATCAACCGAGGGTGCATCTATTCCCTTTGATTTTGCATCGTATTCTCTTAAAAAGCCAATAATATGCGCACATTTTGGTTTAGAATAAGTGCGTGCCGCAGAAATATAGTCCTGAACAAAAAAAGGATTTACACCCAATAATGCGGCTAAGCTTTGTTTCGATTTATCTTCGGCGCTATGAACCATCAATATTTTTGTAAAATACGAATACAAAAAAGAAATTAATGGAATGATGCTTTTTGTTTTAGGATTTTGGCCTAAATGCGTAATAATTAAATTTGCCCCATACACATCTTTTTTCCCGAGCGCATTTTGGAGTTCAAAAATGTTAAAATCTTTACTAATTCCTACGTGCTCTTCAATCTCCTTTAATGTAATTGTTCCATTTTTGGGTGTTACAATTAGTAATTTTTCAACTTCGTTTACAACTTTTGATAAATTATTACCTAAATGACTGGCCATAAGCTCCGAAGCTCTGACATCGATACTCAATCCCTTTGTTTTAACATAGTTTTGAATCCATGCTCCAACTTTATTCTCATAAAGTGATTTTGACTCAAAAAGCACGGCATTTTTATCGAGTGTTTTGTATATTTTTTTTCGTTTATCGAGACTTTTTCCTTTATAATTTACAACAAGAATGGTGCTTGTTGGGGGATTTTCGGCATACAATAAAAACGGATCGGTTTCTCCTGCTGCTAATCCATCAATTCCTTTTAAGTTCTGAGCTTCGCGTAATATTATTACATTATAGTTCGACATCATAGGAAACCTACGAGCCGTATTTAGTAGGGTTCCCATATCAATATCCTTACCATAAAAAACGGTTTGGTTAAAAGATTTTTCGTCTTCGGGCAATATGTTTTTATCAATAAACTCAGTAATACTATCGATAAAGTACGATTCGTCACCCATTAAATAATAAATAGGTTTGTAAATCTTCTTTTTTAGGTCTCCCAATATTTGTTCAAAAGTGTACATAGTTTTCTTAAAATCTTAAGTGCTTAACCGATTGTCTATTATCGCGAATCAATTCCAGAGCTCGAATTCCAATACGAATATGATCGGCTACAAAGCCTTCTGTAACCTTTTTATCGCTATCATCAGTCTTTACTCCAGTAGAAATCATGGGTTGATCGGAGACTAACAATAAAGCTCCCGAAGGAATCTGATTAGCAAAGCCTACGCAAAAAATGGTAGCTGTTTCCATATCAATGGCCATTGAACGTGTTTTTTGCAAGTATTTTTTAAATCGTCCATCGTATTCCCAAACCCTTTTATTGGTTGTAAATACAGTGCCTGTCCAATAATCTCTACCTTCATCGCGAATGGCTGTTGAAACGGCACGCTGTAAATTAAAAGCTGGCAATGCTGGAACTTCAGCCGGAATATAATCGTTCGAAGTACCTTCGCTTCGGATAGCTGCAATGGGTAATATTAAATCGCCTAATTTATTTTTCTTTTTAAGTCCACCACATTTCCCAAGAAAAAGAACCGCTTTTGGTTTAATTGCACTTAATAAGTCCATTATAGTAGCTGCATTCGGGCTTCCCATTCCAAAATTAATAATGGTAATACCATTGGCTGTTGCATTGGGCATATTTTTATCCTCGCCGTCAACCTCAACCTTAAACTGCTCTGCAAAAACCTCCACATAATGCTGAAAGTTAGTAAGTAAAATATATTTACCTATCTCACTTAAAGGTTTGCCAGTGTATCGCGGCAACCAATTATTTACTATTTCTTGTTTCGTTTTCATATGACTTTTAATCCTGTTACAAATGCGGATAATGTGTAAACTTACATGATTTCAATCAAAATAAGTACTAGAATTTACATAAAATTTAAGAAAGACTTATTATTGATTACTTTTGCAAAAAAATATTGAATGCTTAAACTCAATCTACCTGATTTTAGTGATAAATTAAAAATAAATAAGGTTGAAAATACCATATTTGATGTATTTCGGAAAAAGAATATCATTCTTACTCCCGAAGAATGGGTGCGTCAAAATTTTTTATGGTATATGAAAGAAAACCTTGGGTATCCTGAAGGATTAATATCGGTAGAAATGTCACTAATATTAAATAACTTAACCCGAAGATGCGACATTGTAGCATTTAACAGAAAGGGGCAGCCTAAACTCATTGTGGAATGCAAAGCCCCACAAATAAAGATAAATCAAAAAACATTTGATCAAATAGCTACTTATAACTTAAAACTCAAGGTTGATTTTTTAGTAATTACCAATGGAATTAATCATTATTGCTGCTTAATGAATTACAACGATAATAGTTATAGTTTTATTGAGGAAATACCAAATTTCAAACAAATTATTTAGTTCTTATTCACCAACTGAAACATTAACTCTGTTTTATATTCTTCATCGGTCTTAATCCATTCAGTTTTTTCTCCACATTTTACAAAACCAGCTTTTTCAAACAAACTGATGCTCTGGCAATTATCAATGGCTATATTGCAATACAACTGATGCAAGTGCAAATGTTTAAAACAGTATTTTATTAAAACCTTCAATGCTTCCTTAGCATAACCTTTTCTGCGGTTTGCCTCGTCATGAACTAAAATTCCAACACCCGCTCGTAAATGATAGGGATCAAAATCAAACAAGTCGATAGCCCCAACAGCTACCTCTGGTTTTTCAGTGTCGGAAATAATAAGTCGCAATTGTTTATTTGTATAAATATCGTGATGTGAATTCTCTATGTATTGCCGTAAAATATACTTTGAATATGGAGCCAAAGTATTACTCACATTCCATATTTCAGGATTATTTTCACACTCGTATAAAAACTCTAAATCTTCAGGTTCCAAACCTCGTAATTGTACTGAATTATTTTTAACTAAAAGCTTCATAACTAATTGGCTCTAAATTTATTCATATCAACAACAAACGCATCGTAATGACCTTTACTAATCAAATCGCTTAAGGCTTGCCTGGCCGATGTTTTTCCAATATATTCACCATAAATATATCTATAATATCCATCTGCTCCTTTAATAACCTCAATATCTGGTAACGATTTTAATTTTGCTTCCTCCAAAGGTTTTTTAAGAGCAAATAATTGAATGGTATAAACCTTTCTATCGGTTTCATTCATTTTCGATTTATAGAAATTACTGCTCTTTTGAACCAATTCATTATATTCAAAACTACTTATCACTTGTGCTTCGGGGAATCCGGCATCTACTACAGCATTCATTAACTCCAAAGCATCCGACTGATGACTAAACTTGCCTACTGTATACAAATATCCTGAAGGCGTTTGAAACATCCAAACATTATTAATACTGCCTCCTGACAAATTAAAAGCTGCTGGCTTTAAAGGTTCTTGACTTTCTGATAAAAGAATGGTGTACATTAGATTCTCTTTATACTTTAATTCATCAGGCACAAAAATATTTTCTGTTACTACCTTATCGCTATTCGATTTAATAATTTTAATATCAACCCTTCTATTCAATCTTCTTCCTTCAGGATTGTCTGATCCATCGGGATTTTCATTAATAGCAATACTATTCGACTCTCCCATTCCTTTGGCCACAAACCTGCTATTATCAACACCTTTACTGGTTATATATTCAACTACGCCTCTAGCTCTTTTTACTGATAGTTTTTGATTGTACTCCTCAGTTCCTAAAGCATCTGAATTTCCAATTACTTCGATGTATAAAGAGGGGTTTCGTTCCATTAATACTGCCAATTTCTCAATTTCAATTTGCGATTCCTTATCTAAGATGGTACTGTTGTAGTCAAATAAAATACTTTTAATACTATAATATTCACCGCTGCTAACCTCTTTGGGAACCATTTGTAAAAAAGTTAGAACTTCTGGATTTTGCTCATTTTCACCAATAAAAATCGTTTTTTCTGCAGGCTCGTATCCCTCGCCAAAAGCTTTTACATTATAAGTTCCATGTTTAACCATTGTTCGAAATTCACCTGTATTAATATTAGGGCTCAAGGCTGCAACCACTTCTCCATCGAGTTTTGACACATGAATGTAAAAAGAAGGGTCAATATCCTTATTATCTTGTAAGGTCAAACTTCCTTTTAGTTCATATTCCGATGGAACAGTAATTGTTTTAAGCTCTGGCTGAGTTACTATTGGATCAGAAACATACTCTGTTTCTGTTTCTGTTTCAACTGGGTTTACATCTATAGTTTCGGTAGTAGTTTCAGAACTATTATAATCATCGGTACTGAGGTTTTCATCTATAGTAACCGGATCTGTAGTAACCGCAATCACTTTTTCTATCTCAGGATATTCAATATGATAAATTCGCTTGTACCCACCATTATCAGGAAATTTAGCCATATATGCTTCTGATCCATCTCCCATGGGTAAATAGAATTTATCATCAGCAGGAGTATTTATTGGATACCCCAAATTTTGTGGCTCCGACCAATTTCCACCGGCATCTTTTGTGGTTTTAAAAATATCAAAGCCGCCCATACTTGAATGAGCTTCGGATGCAAAATATAGGGTATTTCCATCATCTGTAATAAATGGATAATCTTCTAAAAATTGGGAATTGATAACTTCTCCTAAATTAACTGGGTCACCCCATCTTCCTTTGGTATCCTTAACACTCATGTAGATATCAGTCCCTCCTATGCCACCTGCACGGTCACTTGAAAAATATAGAATATTTCCATCTTTTGAAATACTTGCGTGCCATTCATTATCTTTTGAACTAATTTGCTTGGGAAACTTTTGTATTTCTCCCCAGCTTCTCCCATCTTTTTCTGAAAAGTATATATTACCATTGCCATAATCATCTCGAAATAATAATAGTAGATTGCCATCATAGGACAAATAACAACTTATATAATACCCATCTGAACCAATCTCCTCTGAAATGTCTTTTGGTTTTGACCATACGTAGCCATCAAAAGTTGAAGAGTAAACCACTTTCAGATAAAATTCACCCAAATCGTCCTTTTCTTTTTGATTGGCAGTAAAAATCATTGATTTGCCATCACCAGAAACTGCAGGATTATAATTATCAAGTTCCTGATTAATTGTCATTTCAGTTTTATTGAAATAGATAGGATTGCTCATCATGCGCCTAGCTATTTCACAGTTTTTAACCTGTAACTCCAGAAATTCTTGATAATATATATCTGAAGCAGGTAACAAGTTTTTATATTGTTTATAGGCATTAATAGCTTCATCTAAACGCCCCACAATTCTATAAGCTTTGCCTAACCAAAACCACGCTTCTTCCGGTGCTTTTTCTTCTTTATAATTTCCTTCTTTAGGGTTTGCTGTAACATCTTGAACAGCTTTTTCAAAATAGGGTATGGATTGTAGTGTTTGTCCTTGGCTTTTTAGATAACACATACCTACATTAAAATTAATATTGGCATTATCCCATCCCTTGTCAATCATTTCTAAATATATTGGCAATGCCAAATCATACACTTCATAAAGCAGATAAGACTCTGCCTCTTTAAAAAGAATTTTTATCTCTTTGGGATCCTGCCCGTGTAATTGAGAAACAAAAAGTACTATTGTAGCTAAAATTATTAATCTGTGTTTCATATGGGTCTTCTTTAGAATCGTTCAATATCAATTTATTTCTTACTATTAATTTTAAAACGCCTAAAAAATAGGGCAATTAATAACAAACTTAAAAATCCAGAAATATAATACCATAAATAAGAGGCTCCTTTTTCTGTTTTTCTTATTTTTTTATCTATATCCTTTTCATTATTCTTAGCACTAAATTGATCTTCCCTAACATTTTCATCTGTTAAATCCTTAGATATTTGACCTTCACCATTTTCAACAATGGCAGATTCTTCAGTAGGCTCAATTAAATTAAGTTCACTCGAAACCAAGAGGTTGTCCGTATCAAATTCAATTGGCTTTTTCTGGACGGCTTGAATATTTTCCTCAACCTTTTTATCAGCCACTAAATCATTTATTACTGTTGTATCTTCAAGTTCTTCTGATTCACCATCAATATCCAGATTGTAAACAATAGCATCTTCAGCTACAACGGCATTAGCAATTTGGTTGAAAAACACCACTTGTTTTGACTGATCGTAAGCAAATTCAGGTACCGATATGGTATATTCAAATTCGTTAAAATTTGATGACTCAAAAAATGCATTGTATGTTTTTCCTCGGGGTAAAATAAACAAGAACTTTCCAGTTTCTGAATCAGGTGTATAAATGCCAACAATTTCATCATCCATATCGGTTAAGGTAATAATTGCATTTTCAAGCATTATGCCAGTCGGACTTAATGCATAGCCTGCTATAACTGTTTGATTACGAATGTGCGATTCCGCCAAATCAATTCTAAAAATATCATAGTCACCAATACTATTGTTTGCATAAGAGGAATAATAGGCTCGCCTTCCATCAACAGATGGAACATAGTAAATATCATCGTCTGGCGTATTTATTGGATATCCAATATTTTGCGGCGACGACCACTTATCCATTTCATTTACAAAGCTTATAAAAATATCAAATCCACCCATGCTATTATGCCCTTGCGAAGAAAAAAACAAAGTGGTTCCATCGGGATGAAAATAAGGTCCCTCTTCGTCGTATTTTGTATTTATTTCGGGACCTAAATTTTGAGCTTTACTCCAATTTCCATTAGGCAATTTACGTACTCTGTATATATCTAACCCTCCGTAACCACCTTTTCTATCGGAGGTGAAAAAAATTTGATTTTGATCAAACGACATAGAAGCGTGCGTTTCCTTGTATTTACTATTAATGTTTGCTGATAGTTTTTCTGGAACACCCCATTCAGCGCCTTTGCGGTTACTAACATAAATATTACCATCACCTTCGTCGTCGCGATAAATAAAAAGCTTACTCCCGTCAAATGAAAGTCCGATGGAAGCATCGTGACCAGCAGTATTTACATTTGGGCTGATATTTTTTGCCGTTGTATAAGTTTTGCCGTTAAAACTACTGATATAAATATCTTCAAAATACTGACCATCATCCATTTTCATTCCGCCTGTATTCTCTTTCCGTTTTGAAGTAAAAATTAAAATACTTTCATCGCCTGATACTACCGGGCTATGCTCTGAAAATTCAGAATTCACTGCTTTACCAAGATTTGACACCGTCATTTCAACTGGAGATTTCATTAAAAACCTAGCTGACTGACAGGCTGATAATTCATGGTTGATACTTTCAATAAAATCAAGCTCTTCATTTGAAACTTTTCCTTTTAACTCAAAGAATACTCGCTCAGCATCGTCAAAACGATAACTAACATGATAGGCTTTACCCAAATAAAACAAGGTTTCTAAAGGCGCCCCTTGTTCATAATAATCTTTATCAGAGTATTCTTCAACAATTTTTTTTGAAGCATATTCCAAATATGGAATTGATTTTATTTTTTGTGTAGCTGTTTTTAGATAACAAAATCCAATTTTGAAATTTAAATTGGCATTATTTGGTGCTAATCCCAATAAATATTGAAAATTCTCCAGCGCCTTATAATAATTGCCATCTTCAAGCAAGTCTTCAGCTTCATAATATTGATCTTCATTGTATTGCGCTTTTAAACCCATGGAGCTCAGGAATAGAAAACCGAAAAAAATCGCAAGTAGATTTCGTGTCATTTTTTATGTGAGTTAATTTGTTGTCAGATTAGTAATATAAGCAAGTTAATAAATTACCTTACAAGTAGCAAAATAACTAATAATTTCGAATTTTAGGAGTTAATTTTGAAAAAATAAAAAAGGCTTTGATCACTCAAAGCCCCATCAAGAAAATTACTTCAAAAAATTTACATTATGTTTTCACCCTTAAAGGCTTCTAAATTATCAGCCACTTGCTTAATGAACATGCCTCCCAACGAACCATCAACCACCCTATGATCGTACGATAGCGATAAAATCATTTGATGTCTGATACCAATAGTGTCGCCATGTTCAGTTTCAATTACTGCAGGTCGTTTAATTATTGCTCCTAAAGCTAAAATTGCCACTTCGGGTTGATTTATAATGGGTGTACCCGATAAATTACCAAAAGAACCCACATTTGTAACCGTAAAGGTTCCTCCTTGAATTTCGGTAGCTTGTAACTGCTTATTTCGTGATCGATTGGCCAAATCGTTAACTTTTGAAGCCAAACCCGAAATACTTAAAGAATCGGCATTATGAATCACTGGAACTATTAAATTACCATCGGGTAAAGCTGTTGCCATGCCAATATTCACATTTTTTTTAACCAATATTTTTGTTCCATCAACAGAAACATTAATCATCGGAAATTTTTTAATTGCCTTTACTACAGCATCAATGAAAATTGGAGTATAGGTAAGTTTTTGACCATAAATACTCTGAAATTTTTCCTTATTTTTATTTCGCCAATTAACAATGCTTGTAACATCAACCTCGTGAAAGGAAGTTACATGTGGTGAAGTTTGTACCGATTTTACCATATGATCGGCAATGAGCTTTCTCATACGATCCATTTCAACTATGGATACATTTGGATTCCCTGAATCCGTTACCATCGTAGCAGGTTTCGAAACTGATTCTGTTGCTTGGCTTGCCTTGTGTAAATGATTTAATACATCTTCCTTTGTAATTCTCCCTCCCAATCCAGTTCCCTGGATATTGGCTAAATCGTTTACCGATAGTTTTTCTTTGTAAGCAATACTGCGAACCAAGGGACTTAAAAACAAACCGTTATCTAATTTAAAGGGGATGGATGCTTGGACCAATTCATCGACTGTGGATATGGACTCGATAGCTGGTTCTTGAACCGCTGCATCTAAATCCAATGCAAGTTCTGAAGTTGATTTCACATTGTCATTCGCAGATACTTCAACTTTTAGAATCGCAATTTCCTGTCCAATTTTTGCTATTTCGCCTGCCGGAACCAATATTTTTTCTAAAATACCTGTGGCTGGCGAAGGGATCTCAGAATCAACTTTATCAGTGGCAATTTCAACCATCGAATCGTCTTCTTCAATCTTACTTCCCTCTTCAACTAACCATTGAGTAATTGTAGCTTCGAATATTCCTTCTCCCATTGCTGGAAGGACAATTTTAATATTTCCCATTTTTATTAATTCCAATTTAATTAGTCAAGATAAACTTGCTTTCCTATTTATCATTAATATTATTTCGGAATTATAACAATAGTTTTTTACTTATGTTTTACTCAGCTTTTTAATTCCTTTACTGAGGATATTAATATCGTTTAAAATTTTATAGTTTTTTGCATAAATTAAGTTATGTTTTTCTATCATTTCAGCTTTTTCACCTTCCTTATTATTCACTGATATCCAACTAAATACCCCCACCTTAATTCTTGGCAAATTCAAAGTATTAATATCGTTCCTTAAATAAAACCCAACCCACGATTTCATGCCAAAGAGCACAGAAAAAATATTTTTAATAAATTGATATCTATTGGAAACAAAGAGAAGAAAAACAGGACTTAAGACCATGAAAATAATTGAGAAACTCAAATCAAACAATCGCTTGTTTCGTAAATTATGCTGTTTGGTAATGTTGTTAAAATCAACGGTATATAAATCTCCTGCGGTATCGATTGAGTTACTACCAATAATTGAAAGACTTTCTGGTGGCGCTATTTTATATGCAACTTGTAAACCCTCAAGTCGGAGCATTTCTTTTATTATTCGTTGCGATGGAAGATTTGAGGCACAAAAGATTAACTCATCAATTTTATTAATTTGAATAATCTCTTTTAATTGATTTATTGATCCTATATAGTCATCCGATTTTGTTTCTTCTTGATAATTAATAAGACCCACATATTCAAAATTATTATTGGATTGATTGATGATTTGCAATACTCTTTCGGATTCGTTTTTTTCACCAAGCATAGCAATGCGGCTCTTTTTTCCGAAATCGAATTTGTAGCCTTTAATACCTAACAGATGAAATGATATACGAGATACTAAAATCAAAAGGATTCCCCACAAGAATCCAAGAAATATCATGGCTCTGGAAAATCTAAAATACTCAGGAAGTAAAGCATAAAGGACTAATATTAAGCCTGTCCCAATAAACAATCCACGTGAAATTTTTCCAATTCTAACAGGTTTGTCATACCCTCCTGAAAGAAAAACACTCGTCAACCAAATTAATATATAAACCGGCACCGCCAGAGCAAAATATTCCAATGGAAAATGATCAATATCGTTAAATTTATAAATGCTCCACTTTGGGGTTATCACCCAAAATCCAAGGAATAAAATAAGAGCGTCAAGAATGGGTAAAAACAACCTTTTGGCAACTCTATTTATTATTGCTATAAATGCTCTGAAATAAATCGCCATATTAATAAAGAAAGAAAACAATCGGGCATTTTTGGAAGAAAAGTGCTTACGTGCAAAAATTATCATGGCATTGTAAAACACCTTCACATAATTGATGCTACCTTTTTTAGTACTTTCTCCTTTATAATGAATGATGGTTGTTTCAGGAAAGTAATAATTCTTATACCCTCCTTTGGTTATTCTATATGAAAGATCAATATCTTCACCATACATAAAATAATCTTCATCAAGCAAGCCCACTTTGTCCAGCGTTTCTTTTCGCATGAGCATAAAGGCTCCGGCCAAAACTTCAATTTCATGAACTTGATCGTTGCTTAAATATCCCAAATGATATTTTGAAAAACGCTTTGATTTGGGAAAAATTTTTGAAAGACCAAATATTTTATAAAAAGCAACCATAGGTGTTGGCAAACCCCTTTTGCTTTCTGGTAAAAATATTCCTTTACCATCAATCATTTTAACACCTAAACCGCCAGCATCCGAATGAGCATCCATAAATTGAACCACCTTTTCAAAGGTATTTTCTTCAACCACCGTATCGGGATTTAATAGAAGAAAATACTCACCTTTAGCAATTCGCATGGCCTGATTATTAGCCACTGCAAAGCCCGTATTTTCTTTGTTCTCAATTAAATGAACATTCGGGAATTTCTTATGCATCATGGCACAGGAACCATCTACCGAATTATTATCAACCACAAAAATTTCAGCCTCAACATTGTGAATTGCTTTATAAACAGAGTGTAAACACTGTTCTAAAAAGTACTTTACATTATAGTTTACAATTATTATCGATAGCTTCATTAATTTTTGTTTTGGTCTTTATGCCATTGTTATTCAAGCACGAAAATATAAATAATGTTTCTTACCTAGCTATTAAAACCTATAATTACCTGATGTTTTTATTTGATAAATTATTTTATGATCGGCAAAAACCGGTTCTAACACACCAATTACAATAAAATTTGCCAAAATATTTTCTACCTTATTCTGGTTAAGCTGAGCAATTCTGCAAGCTTTTGAAAAAGTAACATCGCCATTTTCTTCAACATAACTTAATAATCTTTTTTCCGCATCGGTATATTTTAAATACACGCCTTTTGAATGAGCCTGTCGTTGCCATACTTTAATGATTACCCTATTGGCCAATTGATTTTCGTCCTTAACACGAATAAAGGCCATAAATTTATCATCTTTACCCGGTGCATAGTGGGGTCGCTCCTTACTTTTACATACATCTACTTCAAGCACAACTTTTCCATCAACCACATGAGTGCTTGTGGTATATTTTACTGCTGGCTTGCAATATAAAATGGAAGCAGTTTCAATCATATATACTTCTTCATCGGATCGGATGCCTGCGATTACCCCATTATCTTTCACCCCAACTAAAAGCTTGCCGCCATCGGTATTTGCAAAGGCTACTAAGGATCGTGCTATTTTTTTTGCATCGCTAATCTCAAATTTAAAATCGAGTTGTTGATGTTCTCCCTCCGCAATTAAGTTTTTTATATACTTGTCCACCATTCTTATATTTGAAAACCGAACGACAAAAATAAGAGAATTATTTCAATCACATAACTATAAATAAATAAGCATTTCAAATAAAGAAAAAAATTAAAGTTAACTATCCCCGAGGCAAGCCTACGAGGCACCTACTTAACAGAAGGCAGGTTTCGCCAACTTTTTTTCAGCTTATTCAGAAACTCCTGCCTACTAGCCTTTTGTTGCCAAATATTATGAGTAAAGAGCTAAAACAGGGTTTTAACCTTTAAACTAATAATAAAACAGCCATACCTTTATCACCCTTTGTTGCTTTTAATGATACTGGTGGCTTTGATACTGTAGATGGAATCTTTAGATATCTGGCTACTGAACTTAGCAAAATTGGTATTGTGTACCTTCACATGGTTGATCATTCTGCAATTGGAGCTCCAGAAGTTCCAGCTAACATAAAAGAAAAAACACAAACAAATTTTGGTGGAACAATTATTTTAAGCGGAGGATATGATAGGGAAAAAGCTGAAACTGACCTGAATGCAAACAAAGGAGAATTAGTTGCATTTGGCAGAACATTTATTAGCAATCCTGACTTAGTTAACCGGATGGAAAACAATATTGAATTAGCTGTTCCATACTTTTCTACTTTTTACACTCCTGGAGAAAAAGGATACAGTATTCTAGATCATATTGAAAAGTTGTGGAGCAAGCTAAAAATTTTGAAAAGGTCAGTCATAAATGATATAGTTTAGAATTTAAACAACCTCGCTGCGAGCATCTGGAAAAAAAACACCCTCTGTTATTTCAAATATCCATTTGATGCTTTTTATTATCATTTGTTTCGGTTTTGCAATGTTTGTATTTGTAAGACAATATCCTCCCCAGCCCTCCTTAGAAAGGAGGGAGTTAGTGAGTACTTTCAATTTTATATTAGTGGTTTACTTATTTGGCATTTGCTTTTCAAATTAATAGCATGAGTTTGGTAACGTTAAAAGCGAAGCAGGCGCTTCGCTATCCATAGGAACTCACAGCGCCTGCTGTGAGAATAAATTCCAATATTTTGTAGCTCTCAACTCCCTCCCTAATTTTAGCGAGGGCTGGGGAGGTTAAAAAAATACTTTAATTAATTTTTAAAAAAGCAAAGTAGATTATTTATCTGTAATTGCTGAAAGCCATAAATAATATAGCTTAGGGCAAGGACCTAAGTTATTTGTAGTTAATAACCAGCGATGCAAGCATAAAATCTATTTTTATGAAACCCTCACCATTAAGAGAGTTAAAAAATATGGTACAAAGACAAAAGGATATGAATATATGTGCAAGTTGAAACATGCGCTTTCATGGTGAGGGTTCGCCGAACTAAGCGAAGCCTTCTCACGAATACCTTAAAAAATAAATATTTATGAGTAACACCTTTGAAATAATAGAATCGTGTGAGGCAACAACCGAGTGATAACGAGTTCGTGAATACAAATAAAAATAATAGTTGCCATGAACAAATGTCACCACAAATGAATTGAAAAACATAAGTTACAGAAATACAAAGAATTAATTAAAGTTTATACAGATGAAATTATCTACATGCATCGCAACAATTTAATATTAAATATTTAGGTGATGGTTTTATTTAAACCCACAACTTTTCAAATTGATCCGTGATTATCCACTTGCAAAAAAAACAAACGTATAAAAAAAGCGGTCATTCATTTTTTATTTGAATGGCCGCTTTTATTTTTCTATCTATTATTAATACTGCTCAGCATAAGCCTGAAATGCTTTCATATAATAATTTAAATCTTCAGCATTCATTTTTTGCGTAGGATTTTTAAACAAGCTTATTAAGTAATCTAAACTTTCTATTCTTTGCTGGTCAACGCTTATCTCTTCCTTTTCTTCATCTTCATCTTCATCAACTGGCATTGGAATATCAAAAGTTTGATAATTTTCAAGATGCTCATAAGCTAATCTTAAAATTTTAACCACCCGAGGCATTTCTTCTTCAATAAAATAAGCTCGTAGTTTTTTAAAATCTATAATTAATTTATCAATAACTATTCCTTTTCCGATCAAATCTTTTTGAACTCGGTTTATAAGTTTAAGTGCTTCAATATTTTCCACGAGAATGTATTTTTAAAGGTTCATTAATTTTGATTCCGCTCACAAACAATTTCAATAAAATTATTTGCATTGACAAATTTATACTTTAAGCTGAATTATTAAAGTGAATTACCAAATGAATTTTAAATAAAAGTGATTTTTATTTGTAACACATGAATTATCAGTGCTATATAACTTTTATAAAAAGAGCTATTGTTTTGCACCAGCCCTCCTATTAATAAAATTATTCATGAATGCTATTTAACATAAATCACATTCTAATAAATGCTATCATTTATCAACAATGTAGTATTCAACCTTAATTTTTTGATGTAAATTTAATGCTTGGTTAACACTACTTAATATTCTTAACAATATTTTTACATTCAGTTATTAAAAAAAATAAAATGCAAAAAGAAGTTAAAATTTTACTGGTTGATGATGAGCCTGATATTACAGAATTTATAGGCTATAATCTTGAACAAGAAGGTTTTATTATAGAAAAGGCCGAAACAGGCGAAGAAGCCATTGAAAAAGCAAAAACTTTTATTCCCGATTTAATTATTCTGGATGTAATGATGCCAGGAATGGATGGAATGGAAACTTGTGAAAAGTTACGTGCGATGCCCATTCTAAATAATCCTATCATTGCATTTTTAACTGCCCGTGGCGAAGATTATTCGCAAATAGCAGGATTTGATGCAGGTGCCGATGATTATATTTCAAAGCCGGTAAAACCAAAAGTTTTAGTAAGTCGCGTAAAGGCTCTATTAAAACGAAAAACAAATACTTTAAACAAAGAGGATGATAATGAAAATATAATAACTATTGGAGAAATTGTAATTGATAAAGATAGATACATTGTTAAAAATGTAGATGAAGAACTAATTCTCCCACGTAAAGAATTTAAATTATTGTTATTGCTAGCTTCAAAACCCGACAAAGTGTTTACTCGCGACGAAATTTATTCAAGAGTTTGGGGCGAAGACATTATAGTTGGTGACAGAACCATTGATGTTCATATTAGAAAACTACGTGAAAAATTGGGTTCCGATCACATTCGAACCATTAAAGGCGTTGGATATAAATTTTTAGAATGAAATAAAGGTCGCTGCAATTGGGCGACCTTTATCTTTTTCAACCCATAAAAACAGAAACGATTTCTGTCAATCGTTTCTGTTTCTGCTATAATGACGCTTATTAACAAATAATGTGACAGACCAAATTAATTATCATATTCGTTAAATTTCTCCCAGATTTGTATATTCCTTTGTTAGTTCAAAATCATATTCTGGATACTCATATATTGGAATTCGTGGTTCTGTTTCACCAACAGAATATCCCCAAATACTTTCATAATCAGATTTTTCTTCGCCTATTTCTTCTAGTAATTGCAAATATTCACTAATCGATTTCGATTCAATAATTATTACTTTATCCATTTCCTTCATGGCTGGGCTGTGAGGGCGGGTATGATCTAATTCAAATTCCAAAATCCTACGACCATATCGGGTTATACCTATTGTTCTAAAAGTCAAGCTTTTTCCTACACCTGGTAAGTTTAGCACGTTTCTATCTGTTCCTAAAAATGGCAATCCCGACTCATCCATTAGTTTTCGAATATTATCAACCAACACCTCGGCATTATTTGGAAACTCTTTTATGGTTTCATAATACTTTTCGGGTATCCTTCCAATAATTTTCTCTTCTATTTGCTCCTGAACAGCGCGCTCATTGGTGGCAAAATTGAAAGTGTTCTCCATATAGCCTTTAACGCTAAAAGTATAGTAATTCAACACCCCTATTTCATTCAATGTTTTCCGAAGCTTTGCTGAATGCCCTCTGCGTGACGCAGCACTAGTAAAAACTAGCTGATTAGTTACCGTCCAACCGGCAATATTTAATAATCGAATTGATTCACGAGCTTCTGGAGTAACCTCCATAGGCGATTCAAAATGAGTTTGAATAATAAATTGTTTCACACCTAATTTTGAAGCCTCTGCCTTAAAAGCTTTTAAAATATCCGACAACTCTATAGTTACTCTTTGGGGTAAATAAACCGGCAAACGAGTTCCCAAACGAATTCTTAATATTTCAGCATATTTCTCGCCGTCTACTCGTTTTTTATTTGCTTCCTTTTTGCGTTTAATCATGGCTAATGTTTCATCCATAATTTCTTTTAAGGAATTGTCTGAACTCATTAAAGCATCACCCCCAGTAATTAAAATATCACGCAATTGCGAATCGTCTTCAAAATATTTAAGTAAGCGTCGTAATTTATCTTTCCATGTTTCATTTGGCATTAACTTATCTAAATTAAAATTCAAATTTCCACGCTGAAAATCAAACATGCGTTGGCACGATGCACATAAACCTCCACATGCTCTTCCTGCTGTATCAGGTATTAATATAGCAACTTCAGGATAACGTCTGTGAATATTATAATGCGATGGCAGAATCCAGCCTGCAGCATTGGGTTTGCCTGGCTCAACTAAATCTTCTTTTTCCCATGCTACAATATTTCCATATTCCTCAACCAGTTGTTTGCTATATAAAACATAATATCTAATAGCAAGATCAGCACCAATAGCAAAATATGGAACTCTAACATGTAAAAGCGACATATAATATGGATTTACAAAAAAAGGAATTCCTAATTGCTCAGCTTCTTCAAGCAAGCGCATAGTATCCGGATCGAGCGAAAACCCAAGCAACTCATTAAGTAATTCGGGCGTACGTATTGCAAAACTCAAATGGAATTTATAATCATCCCACCACTCCAACATTCGTAAATATTTCTGCTCTTTTGAGAACTCTTTTTCGAAAACATATTTTTGGCTTTTAATTTCACCCTTATCAATTTTTGAAATTAGCACATTCATAATCCGCTCTTTGTTTTCTTCTCGCAACTTAACTATTCTTGGATCCATACCTGTGCACCACCTATTCATCCACTCAAGAACTTTTTCTTTATCAGGTGTATTTTGTAAAAAGCTTCCAGTAAATTGACGGAATAAATAAAGCATATCTTGAAAGAAAAATGGTTTTGCTCCACCGGTACCATAGGTCACTGCCAGCCAAATTAATTTAATAGGATTGCTGACTGCTTTTTCACCTCTAATATTTAAATCCTCAAATTCCCTTCCAGCATTATCAATGTAATCCAAAATTCGAATGGCAGCAAAATCTTTCCAGGTAAGTTTTTCAAATGCCTCTCGCCCCTCTGTTACTCTTTTATAAAAACTGTAAGCATCCTTATGTATTTTTAGCTCTTCAATAACCCAATTTCTTACTCCAACCAATGCTTCAGTACTGTTTTTTGCATTTCTCATAATTTCTTCAAGCAAAGGATTTTCTTTTAACAATTGCTTTAAGAGCCTATGAGACTTTACGGTAATGGCAATTTTATCTAATTCATGTGTGAAATTATTCATAACAGAAGTTTTTACATGTTCAATGCAATAAGTTAAGAATTTTTGACACATTTTACAAGAATAGAAAACAATGCTATTGCTAGAAATATAAAGCTTGTTAACTTCGCAAATAAATTTAAGACTATGAAAAAACTACTTTTTATACTTATTATATTTTCACTTTCAGCTTGCAACAATTCAAAAAAAGAAAGATCAAAACCGAATCCAAATATTGCTCCAAAATATGCAATTAAAGAAGAGCCAAAGTTTATTGACGAAGGCGATTTATATTTTTTAACTGATGCAAAAGACACCATTGCCAGCATCGAAATTGAAATTGCCGATACTTATGAATCGAGAGAGCAAGGTTTAATGCACAGAAAAAGTATGCAAGAAAATCATGGCATGCTGTTCATTTTCGATACGGAAGAACGTCAATCATTCTGGATGAAAAACACCAACATACCCCTCGATTTAATTTTTGTAAACAATGACTTACACATTGTTCATATTGTTAAAAATTGTCAGCCATACTCATTAAAAGCAATTCCATCATTTGAATATGCACGATATGTAGTAGAAGTTAACGCTGGCTATTGCAATGAAAAAGGCATTTTAGTGGGTTCTTATATCGATTTTAGTAAAGAATAATCTGCATAAAAATTTTATCAAATTTCATAGCTTCTCTATTTTAAGTTTTTTTGTACATTAGCTAACCTAACGTACAACATTTAAACATCTATTGTTATGAAATTTTTTAGTGCAGTCTTTCTCCTTTCTTTGTTGAGTATTCAATTACATTCACAAAAACAAATAACTTACAAAACTCCTCCCGAAGAAATATTAAAATTAGTAGATGCACCAACCACACCTTATATTATTATTGACCCAACTGGCGAATGGCTGTTGCAACTAAATAATCCCGGAATGCCTTCAATTGCAGAAGTTTCTCAACCTGAGTTACGTATTGCTGGCTTACGAATTAATCCGGCCACAAATAATAAAAGCAGAGCTTTTCATAGCGATAGCTTATCATTAACTAATTTGAGTAATGGGAAAGAGTATCCCGTTCAAGGACTCCCTGAAAATCCTTTATTAAGAAATTTTAAATGGTCACCCGACGGTAAAACAATTGCTTTTACCCATTCTACATTTTCTGGTTTAGAATTATGGATAATGGATGTTGCAAAAAAGAAAGCTGAGAAACTAAGCGATGGTATTGTAAATGCAGCCATGAGTGAAAATCCAATAATTTGGGCCGACCACGGGGAATGGATTATTTTTACATCTGTTATTACAGAACGTGGAGAAACTCCAATAGAACCAACGGTTCCAAAAGGACCAATTATTCGACAAAATGATGGGGAAAAAGCCGCTGTGCGCACCTTCCAAGATTTAATTAAAAATGAATACGACGAAAATCTTTTTGAATACTACACAAGCTCGCAACTCATAAAAATAAACCTCAACAAAGAATCCTATAAAATTGGAATGGATGCCATTTATAAAGACCTTAGCTTATCGCCCGATGGTAGATTTTTATTGGTTGAAATGATACAAAAACCTTATTCTTATCTGGTTCCTTATTATCGTTTCCCTTTTAAAGTTGAAATATGGGATAATGAAGGGAATCTTTATAGAGAATTATTTAAAATTCCTGCTGCTGAAAATATTCCAAAAGGATTTGGAGCCGTACGCAAAGGTCCAAGAGATATAGACTGGAGAAGCGATGCTCCTGCCACCATTTATTGGGTTCAAGCACTCGATGGTGGCGATCCTAATAAAAAAGCCGTCACACGCGATCGACTTTATTTGTATGAATTTCCTTTTGATGGAAATGGTGATGAAAATATTGTTTTTCAAAATAGATTTGGTTCGCTTACATGGGGAAAGGAAGATTTTGCTATTTGTAGCGAATGGTGGTGGACTACACGCACCGAAAAAATTTCAACGTTTAATCCCAATCAGCCAGAAAAATCAAAACAAACATTATTTGAGTATAATTGGCAAGATGAATACAATCATCCAGGCGATTTCATGACAAAAGCAAATGAAGCTGGTCATGAAGTACTGGTTTTTTCAAATAAAGATTCCGAATTATTTTTAAAAGGGAAAGGCGCTAGTCCTGAAGGATACAAGCCTTTTGTAGATGCGTTTAAAATTGAAACGAAGGAAAAAGAAAGATTATGGCAATCTGTTGATCCCTACTATGAGTATCCTATTGAATTTTTGAATCCTAACAAATCGTTAATTATTACTCGACGAGAAGCAAAAACTGAACCACCAAACTATTTTACCCGCAATATAAAAAATGGAGTGGTTAGTCAAATTACCAACTTCGAAGATCCCTATCCTCAAATGAAGGAAGTTCGAAACGAACTCATTAAATACAAACGCAAAGACGGAGTACAATTAACCGGAAAACTATATCTACCTCCTGATTTTTCTGTTGGCGATGAATTACTTCCAACCCTAATGTGGGCTTATCCAAACGAATACAAAAGTGCAGCTACTGCTGGTCAGGTAAAAGATTCTCCCAATCAATTTGTACGTATTGGCTGGTGGAGCCCCATATTTTGGGTGATGCGTGGCTATGCGGTATTTGATGATTCGGCCATGCCAATTATTGGTGAAGGAGACACTGAACCCAACAACACTTTTGTAGAACAATTAGTTGCAAATGCCGAAGCAGCAATCTCTTGCTTAGATAGTTTAGGCATTAGCGATAAAAACCGTGTGGCAATTGGTGGTCACAGCTATGGCGCCTTTATGACCGCAAACTTATTGGCACATTCCGATTTGTTTGCTGCTGGTATTGCTCGCAGTGGAGCTTACAATAGAACCTTAACTCCTTTCGGATTCCAATCGGAAGAACGAACTTTTTGGGAAGCCAGAGAAGTTTATGTTAATATGTCGCCATTTTCATATGCCGATAAGGTAAATGAACCCCTACTACTAATTCATGGCGAAGCCGATAACAATTCAGGAACCTATCCATTGCAAAGCGAACGATATTTTGCTGCTTTAAAAGGCAATGGCGCAACCACTCGTTTGGTTATGTTACCTGCCGAAAGTCATGGATACCGTGCCAGACAATCCATACTACACATGCTTTGGGAAATGGATCATTGGTTAGAAAAATATGTAAAACAAAAGTAAAATGGATCACCGCCTTCAAGGCGGTTTTCTTTTGATCGATATTTTACTATCAAAACAATATAAAAAGCTAAGTTGTTAGTAAATAAAACAAAATTTAAAAACTATGGCACTTGCTTTTACCGAAAAAATAGAGCTTGGCTACAAAGCTCCTGATTTTAATCTTCCCGAACCATTAACTGGCAAGAATAGATCATTAAACGAATTAAAATCGGAAATTGGAACCGTTGTAATGTTTATTTGCAACCATTGTCCCTATGTAAAACATGTAAATAATGGCCTAATACGATTAGCTAATGATTACCTTTCAAAAGGCATTTCATTTATTGCCATAAATTCAAACGATACAGCAAACTATCCTGATGATTCTCCTGAAAAAATGATTGAAGTGGCAACTAATTTAAAATATCCTTTTCCGTATTTATTCGATGA
This sequence comes from Salinivirgaceae bacterium, assembly GCA_016342715.1. Lineage (GTDB taxonomy): Bacteria > Bacteroidota > Bacteroidia > Bacteroidales > SZUA-534 > JAEINW01. The sequence continues at coordinate 34,314 of JAEINW010000007.1, forward strand.
AACGCAAGAAATAGCAAAGGCCTACCAGGCGGTTTGCACTCCTGATTTTAGCGTTTTTGATAAAAATCTAATATGTGTTTATCGAGGGCAAATGGATGATTCAAGACCAGGAAATGACATTGCAGTTACTGGAATGGATATTCAGTATGTTTTGGATTCTTTGATTCACAATCAACCCATTTCACAAAATCAAATACCAAGTGCGGGATGTAGCATTAAATGGAAATATTAAAACATAAAAAAAGCTCCAGAAGGAGCTTTTATTTTTTCTTTAATTTATTTATAAATTCTTTTTTGTCAATAACATACCTTATATGCTCGGCGGTACCTATTTCTCCTTCTTCATCAAAAGCTATTATATTAAAATATACTTTTTTGCCGTCCACTTTTTCAACTTCCGATTTGCAGGTAATTATTGCACCTGGTAGTGATGCCTTTTTATGCTTAACATTAATTTGAATACCAACGCTTGAATTTTCTTCACTTAATTTAGTTTCAATACTTATAAAGGCTGTGTTTTCCATTAAAGCAACCATAGCTGGAGTTGCAAACACTTCAGCTAAACCTGATCCATAATGAGATGCAGTATCTTTCTTTTCTACAATTTTTGTTTGATTTCCTTGAATTCCAACAAGATTTTCCATTCTATATTTTTATAAAAAAAACGGGAATTAATCCCGTTTTAGTGTTTAATATCTAAAATGTCTTCCGACTCTTTTATTAAATTATTGAAAAAGAGAATATTAAGTGTTATTCCAATTTCCTCATTAAATTCAACACATACAAAGCTTTCACCATGTTCAATTGTCCATACTCTGCGATAAGATTCTTCTTCAAACTGTTTATCATCTTCTTCGTTCCATTCCCCATTTTCAAAGTCGTCGTTTCCATATATGGAGAATACCTTATTAACAATGGCTTTTAAATATTCAACATCCGATTTTTTTTCCTTTGAAATAAATTTAACATTTACAGGGTTACTACCAGTTAAACTTTCCTTATCAAAAAATATACGAAACTGAACAGCATCAAAGATTTTCAATTCTCTCCATGGCAATTGTTTTTCATACACAATCATTACTGTAGCAGGAGTTTCCTCACTATCAATTTCTTCGTAATCGTCGAAAAAGAAAGTTGCCAGATCGTATGTAAAACAATCTAAAATGCTTTTTTCCTTTTTATTGCTTATAAATGAATTCATTAAAATTGATCAAGTATTTGGTAGTAAATTTAAAAAATACATTCAGTTCTAAAAATTAAATTTCACCATTTTTTATACAATATATTAACAATGTGCAAAATCTAATCTCATTTTTTTAAAGATATATATAAATTTCACAATTAAAAACATTTTTATTAAAGTACTACCCAATATTTTAAACAAAAAAAAGCGGTTTAACTAAAAACCGCTTTAATAAAAATGTATAATCTATTCTTTATATTTTTTCGAATTCAACAGTAAAATGTCTCATTATTGGAGCTTCCCAAACAATTTTATAACCTGAAGTTAACTTATCTCTCCTATCCAATACATTTTTTAAAGCCGCTGCAATCACATCCATATGATTATTTGTGTATGTTCTGCGAGGAATTGCCAAACGAAGCATTTCAAGTTCTGGATATCTGTTTTCACGGGTTTCAGGGTCACGGTCGGCCAATAAAGTACCAACTTCAACTCCTCTAATTCCTGCTTCTATATATAACTCAACACCCAAGGTTTGCGCAATATATTCCTCCTTTGGAATATTTGGCAACATTTTCTTAGCATCTACAAATACGGCATGTCCACCAATAGGTTGTTGAACTGGAATTCCAAAATCAATTAATTTATGTCCCAAATAAGCCACTTGCTTAATTCTTGTCTCCAGATAATCAAATTCAGTACCTTCGTCTAATCCTTGAGCTAAAGCATTCATATCTCGCCCACTCATTCCACCATAGGTTATATATCCTTCAAACATAATATTATAGGTCGAAGCCTGACGGTATGTTTCCTGATCTTTAAAACCTATAAATCCTCCCATGTTTACAATCGCATCTTTTTTACTACTCATGGTTGCATAATCGGCATATTCATACATTTCAAGAACAATTTCTTTTATGCTTTTATTTTCGTACCCAGCTTCACGAGTTTTAATAAAGTAGGCGTTTTCAGCAAAACGAGCTGAATCAAATAATAAAGGAACATCATATTGTTTGGCTAATGCAGAAACTTCTTTTATGTTTTGCATTGAAACCGGTTGCCCTCCAGCCGTATTATTTGTTAATGTTAAAACAATGAATGAAACTTTCTCTTTTGGATTATTTTTTAATACATTCTCGAGCTTTTCGCAATCAATGTTTCCTTTAAACTGATGTTGATTAGTAGTATCATAAGCTTCATCAATAGTACAATCAATAGCTTTTGCTTTACGAAATTCAATGTGTCCTTTTGTGGTATCAAAATGAGAATTGCCTGGAACCACATCGCCACTTTTTACTAAAACCGAAAACAATACATTCTCTGCAGCACGGCCCTGATGCGTTGGTAAAAAATATTCGAATCCAAAAATATCTTTAATCGCCTTTTTTAAAATATAGTACGATCTTGCACCAGCATACGATTCATCGCCAACCATCATTGCCGACCATTGTTTATCACTCATTGCTCCGGTACCTGAATCGGTAAGCAAATCAATAAAAACCTGATCGCTTTTCAGGTTAAATAAGTTATACTTAGCCTCTTTAATCCATTGTTCGCGTTCTTCTCTTATGCTTCTACGGATGGTTTCAACCATCTTAATTTTATACGATTCTGCAAATGGAATTTCCATAATTGTAATTTTTATTAGTTTAATAATTGAAAAAATAAATTGAATTGTTAGTTGTATTTAACTAATAATGATATGGATCTCGATTTTTAAGATTCAAGTATACAATTAATGGTAGGATGTTTAAATATAAATTGATCATATCCCCAACTTTGAAACAAAAGTAATTTATTTGATTTGATATTTTGGAGTTATGTGAATTTTATTCAAAATATTTTAAAAATACCAAGAAATCCAAGCAACTAATCATAGTGTAACTTCATCACTAATATATATTTAACCATTGTACGAACCGAAAATTTATAATTATGAAAACCAAAAAACTATTTTACTTGGCATTGAGCTTATTCTTTTTATTTATAATTGCTTGCGAAGATGACAACAAAACTATTGAAAACACTAATGATGAAAATAAAATTAAAGTTGAATTAACTTCGGTTTCAGAATGTAAAGAAGACAATCTGAAAGATGCTTTTTCTTCAACAGAAACTTGCATTAAATACACATATAATGTAGATGCAAAAGAGCTTTCACTTAAACATGTTAATGCAGTATTCAATTGCTGTCCCGATTCAATTCTAATATCCTTTTCTTTTACAGGTGATACTCTTATAATTTCTGAATCAGAAAGTAGTGCACTCTGTAACTGCAATTGTCAGTACGATCTAGATATGAAAATATCAAATCTCGATCCAAAAGTATTATACATAAAAGTAGTTGAGCCATACATTGGAGATAACATTCCAATTGAGGGTGAAATTGATCTTATTAATAAGCCAACAGATTCTTTATGCTTTCCGAGAGACAATTATGAAAATCAAATTATAGTTGAATTAACTTCGGTTACAGAATGTAAAGAAAACAATCTGAAAGATGCTTTTTCTTCAACAGAAGCTTGCATTAATTACACATATAATGTAGCTACAAAAGAGCTTTCCCTTAGCCATGTTAATGCAGCATTTAATTGTTGTCCCGATTCAATTATGGTTTCATTAAATTTTTCAGGTGATACAATCAAAGTAACAGAAGCGGAGAACTTTGGAGAATGTGATTGTAGTTGTTTATATGATATAAGCATTAATTTGTCAAATGTTGAACAAAAAAGCTGGTTTATTACTTTTGATGAACAATACATTGGTAACAACACCACTCTTGACGGAACAATGGATCTTATTCACAGCACAGATAGTATATTTTGTGTTCTTAGAGAGGGATATCCTTGGGGAATGTAATTTTTAGTTATAGTTATCGGTAATTAATATGCATTCACCTCCTTAAAACAAAAAAATAAATCAAGATGGCTTCAATTTAATTGAGGCCATTTTTTTAACCTAAGCTTTTTGTTTTTGTTACTTTTACCGCAAACAAAAATTAATGAATAAAAATAAAACTCTTTTAAAAATCACTTTGCTTTTTTCAAGTATGATGACTATGATGGCGGGAGCTGTTGTGGCACCATCATTACCTCAAATTAATAATATATTTAGCCAAACTCCTCATGCCGATATTTTAACCAGACTTATTATTACACTACCTGCTTTATTTATAGCATTTTTTTCACCCGTCTTTGGAAAGCTTAGCGATACCTATGGAAGAAAAACTATTTTACTTATCTCACTGGTTTTATATAGTTTTAGTGGCACTTCAGGGTATTTTCTTGATAATCTATATTTCATATTAATCGGAAGAGCGTTTCTTGGAATCTCTGTGGCAGGAATAATGACCATGGTAATAGCACTTATTGGCGACTATTTTAAAGGCGCCGAACGCAGTAAGTTCCTAGGATTACAAGGCGCATTTATGGGTATGGGCGGTGTGATATTTATTGCTTTAGCCGGCTGGTTGGCCGATATTGGATGGCATGTACCATTTTTAATTTACCTTTTTGGCTTTATTGTTTTTCCAATGGCTCTTATCTATTTATTTGAACCCAAACAATTTAATTCTGCGAATAATCCTCCAAATAAAATCACTCCCATTAATTATTCAAAAAAACTTGTTGCACTTATTTACTCTCTTATTTTTTGGGGAATTGTTGTTTTTTATATGATTCCTGTACAAATACCCTATTTATTAAAAAGCATGGGGGATATTACTAATTCACAAATAGGTTTGGCCATTTCTGTACAAAGTTTAGCTGGCGCAATTGTAGCCATGAATTATAAAAGAATAAAAAATATTTTTTCGTTTTGCTCGCTATATCAGTTAACATTTGGAATTCTTGCTTTCGGATATATATTCATTAGTTTTTGTAATACTTACAATCAATACCTTGTGGGTTTGCTTATAAGTGGACTTGGTGTTGGCTTACTAATGCCCACCGGTAACATGTGGATTATTGAAGTAGCTCCAGAAAGTATTCGTGGACAATTGGTTGGAAAAGCAAGTACAGCGACTTTTATTGCGATGTTTCTCTCTCCTATTATAATTCAACCTTTCATTCATTTCTTTTCAATTTCAGTTGCCTTTGGAGTAATGGGTGTTATGCTTATTTTTGTTGTAATTATACTATATTATTTAAAATTAAATGCCAAATTTCTAATAAATCAAAAAGCTTGTAAATGATTCACATAGATACTATTGTTTCAAATAAAAATTTCACTGAATTAGCTATCGATGATTCTGAATTTGAGAACTATCATTTTAAATCATGTAACTTTAGTGATGTTAATTTAAGTAACATCAACTTTATTGAATGTGTATTTGAAAATTGCAATTTATCCTTATCAAAGTTTGATAATACTGGACTTAAAACTGTTGAATTTAAAAATTGCAAATTAACTGGAGTTGATTGCTCTAATTGCAATGACTTTTTATTTCAAGTATATTTTGAAAACTGCATACTTGATATGGTAAATTTCACCAAACGAAAATTAATCAAAACTTCATTCATTAATTGTAGTTTAAAGGAAGCTTTTTTTTCAGAAACTAATCTTCAAGAAAGCGTATTTAAAAATTGCAATCTTGATAGTGCTATTTTTGACAATTGCAATCTTAAAAAAGCCGATTTTTCCACCTCAGCAAATTACATTATAAATCCCCTTGAGAATCGAATAAAAGGTGCTTATTTTTCAATGGACGGACTTATAGGTCTAGTTACTTGTTTTGGTGTAAAAATAGTGTGATTAAACAAACTTGTCTCTATCAGGTCAAATTGAAAAATTAGTAAAAACTAATGGTTACGAAATCCAATAAAGATTACTTTTTAGGGATCACATTAAAAAGTTGGGGTATAAATAAAATCACCTTGATGTTTAATATTAAAGATGGCGATGCATGCAGATAATCTCATAAAAATCAATTTTATACTTGCATCGCTTGTTGTTAACAATAAACAACTTAGGGTCTTGTCCTAAGCTATATTATTTATGGCTTTCAGCCATATACAGACAAATAATCATTTGAACTAAATCTACTTTACTTTCCCCAATTCTTGAACTTATCCAATTGATTCTTCATTTTCTGTAACCCGTCAACATCGTCCCGAGACTCGGGATCGGCATTACTAAATCGAAACAGGTTTTGTGGATCGCACTCTTTGTTCTATCGTCCCTCTCTCCGCTTTGCGGTTTCTCTCCCAGGAGAGAACTTGCACCTATTAATCAATAAGCAAATAAGTTAATACATTACTAGCAAAAGCTTATTCAGCAAAAGTGCTCTCTTGGGAGAGCTGTCCGAAGGACTGAGAGGGAATAATGAGTAATTCTAAACTATATCATTTATGACTGTTCTTTTCAAAATTTTAGCTTGCTCCACAACTTTTCAAATTGATCCCTTTTTAGAGAATATCTATTTCATAAAAAAATACAGCTAAAGAAAGCAAATAATGCGATACTTTAATCTCTTCACTTACATCTATATGAACTACCTCGCTGCAGACGAGGTATAGAAATAGTAGAACTTTTGTTTTCTCGCAGCAAGCTGCGGGGAACCGACTGCAAGGAGCTCAACGAAGTTAATATGAACCCACATTGTGGGATTAAAAATATATTAAGCATTAAACTTAAAGAATGAAATAAGTTCAGTAAGTCTCGATGATCTTTCAACCAATACTCCAGCACTTGCCGAAAGTTCTTCAGCTGATGCTGCATTTTGCTGTGTAATATTGTTTAATCCTTGCACCGATTCATTAATCTGCATAGCTCCAGATTCTTGTTCCATACTGCTTGCAGTAATTTCACGAATTAATTCATTTGTTTTTTGCATTTCAGGCAAATTCTTATTAAGCAATTCTTTTGCTTTTGATGAAATACCTCTGCCTAATTCCGAAACTGCAATAATTTCATTAGCTGCCTTGCTACTACGTTCAGCTAAACGACGAACCTCGGCTGCAACTACCGCAAATCCTTTCCCATGTTCTCCGGCTCGGGCTGCTTCAACGGCTGCATTTAGTGCCAATATATTTGTTTGAAAAGCAATATCATTAATAATTTTAATTTTTTCAGTTATTGCTTTCAACGAATCCAAGGCATTATTAGTCGATTCCGTTCCTTGTTCAAGACTAGTGGTGGTCGATCCTGCAATTTTCTCAGTTAATTTGGCATTTTCAGCATTTTGTTGAATCCCTGATACAATCTCTTCCATTGAAGAAGAAATCTCCTCTAATGATGCAGCTTGCTCCGAAGTTGATGATGAAAGCAAATCGGAACTTGAACTCAATTGGGTTCCTGCTTCATTAATCTCTAATGCTGAAACCGATATTTCACGCATCACTTCTTTTAACTTTTCCGAAAGTTCATCAATTCCGATGGTTACTCTTCCCAATTCATCTTTTCTGCTAGCCACCGATTTATCAACCTCAATATCTAAATTACCTTTTGCTAATTTTTCAAGATTGGCTAATAATGATTCTAAAGGAGTTCTTATCGTTTTTGCAGTATACCAAATCATTAATATAATTACACCAATTGCTAATGGCATAAAAATGTATGATTTAAAAATATCTGGATAAGCATGTTTCCCATTGGCAACAATGTCAATTATTATGAGTGAAATAAACCATAAAAAAGTTATTGAGTATAGAATAGAGCCCTTAAAGAAATATCTAATTGTGAGATAACCAATGGGCACACCAAATAATAAGGGTCCTAAAATCATCTTTAATTCTTCCGACATAATCATAGCTTTAATTTATCAGCTCTGCCAACTGGTATCAACTGATTGTTAAATTAGTAACTATTTTTTAGTTCTTATAAAATTAACAATAAATATTTAGTTATTAAACTTTTTCAATAAATCTGATATTTTGTCAAGATGCTGTAATTTTTTAGCACTATCTAAAAAACTGTATTCAAGAGAATTACTAGCCAATACGCTAATATCAGCAGCCGATAAATCTAAAGCCTCGGCTAAAGCAAAATAATTCTTTCTCAAGTATCCACCAAAATATGCAGGGTCGTCAGAATTAATAGTGACAATAACATTTTTATCTAATAATTCTTTCGCAGGATGTTTTTTCAAATCGTTAATAACTTTTAATGATAAGTTGGATAGTGGACACATGGTTAACGGGATTTTCAAATCTACTAATTTGTCTACCAATTTTTCGTCATCTAAACACCGGTTTCCATGATCAATTCTAGATACCTTCAATAAATTTAAAGCCTCCCAAATATAGTCTGACGATCCTTCTTCTCCAGCATGAGCTACTGTTAAAAAACCTTCATTCCTGGCCTTTTCAAACACCTTTTCAAATTTCGAAGGCGGATTTCCAACTTCCGAAGAATCCAAGCCCACACCAATAATCCAATCTTTATAAGGCAGTGCTTGCTCCAGAGTTTTAAAAGCTTCATCTTCATTCAAATGACGTAAAAAACACATAATTATTTCATAAGTAATTCCAAACTGTTTTTCACCATCTTCCAATGCCCGTTTTATCCCTTTAATTACAGTTTCAAAAGCTCTTCCACGATCGGTATGAGTTTGAGGATCGAAGAAAATCTCGGTATGAACTACATTCTGTTTATGTATTTTCTCTAAATAAGCAAAAGTCAGATCGTAAAAATCTTGCTCATGAATCAATACATTAGCTCCTTCGTAATAAAGGTCGAGAAATTCCTGTAAATTATTAAAATTATAAGCTTGCTTTAACTCCCCAACCGATTTGTATTTCAATTCAATATGGTTTCTGCTTGCAATATCAAACATTAATTCAGGTTCAAAAGTACCCTCAATGTGCAAATGAAGTTCTGCCTTTGGAATTTCATTTATAAAGTTTTCAAGTTTTTTATTCATTTTATTTTCATTTAATCCTGTTAAATTAACTTCAAATTGCGAGAAAATCAAAGAATTCTCTCTGTTCAAAAAAACTATTTTCCCCAATTCGTTGATAAAATTCCCAAGTTTGTTGATCGCATTTTTCAAAAACTTGTTTCTGAAATACTTTTAAAACAAAAAAGCACAATGAATATAGCAGCGGTAAAAAGCTTTAAGTCAATTAACAACGCAATCATTGTTTTTGGTATTTATTTACTTGAAAAAGTACTAAAGTTATAACAAGAAAGTTCCCTCGAAATTATATATGAGAAAATTGGAAACATAAAAGTTCTTATATCATTATTAAGTATGAAATCGCTTGAAGCGCAATTGCCACAAAAAGATTTTATACGCTTACGCCGATCATTTATTGTGAATTTAAACAAAATAACAACCATTGAACGGCAACGAATTATTTTTGATTCAGACACTTACATGCCAGTAAGCGAACAATACAAAGACAAGTTTCAACAATACATTGATAATAATTTTGCATAAGTAACTATTCAAATAATTATTGGTATACCGTTTTTTTTTTTTGAATTGTAACTATGTAATTGTAATTTAGATCATGCAATTTAAAGCCAAACTATTTTCACTTCTGGTAATAATTCCACTTACTATTGCTCTGTTATGCTTTAATCATTGTAATACAGAAAAAAATAAAAATGAAAAAGCAAAAAACAGCTATCAGGAGGTTCGTAAAATAAATGTAAAAATAAATTTTTCTCAAACATTTGAAATTAGACAAATTAAAAAAGGCTTAACACAATCTGATATATTTATAAAAGGCATTGGTTTTTCAAATAGAAGAAACGCAATTGCTTTAAAAAATAAAAAGCCAATTAAAGAGATTTTTGTAAGCGATATAAATGCCGATGGCTATGAAGAACTATACATAATTATTGAATCGGGTAAGAAACATCCAATATCTGAAATCATTGGAATTACCATTCAAGAAAACGATAGTTACAAATTAATTTACATTCCAGAATTTGATAAAAACACCAGCTTTGAATTCAATTATTTGAAAAATTATAATGGGTACGACTCAATTTATATCGAAAATCAACAATTATTCAGAACTTTTCCATCATATAATTCCGTTAAAAAAGAATATGATACCCATAATATGGTAAAATTGAATTATAAATTAATAAATATGAATAATTCTTTTTCTTTACAAGCAGTTGTAATTAACTAAATACCAAACACTAACAATGGTGTGTTTTATTGTTTTGAAAAAAAAATGCAAAAACTAATAGAAACAGGTATTTTTTCTTGGATATTAAGTTTTTATTGAATTATTTTAGACTTAAATTATTAAATTTATAAGCAACATAATTTTAAAATTTATCATTAAATAATTTTAACTTTAAATGAACCCTATCTTTAAAAAGCTGCATTTACCTGACTCAGGACCAGCTTTGGTATTAAACGCCCCCGATGAGTTTCTTGCAATGCTTAGCGAAACAAAGTTTGAAATTCATGAAGAAATACTTGACTTCTATAATTATGTCCAAGTGTTTGTTCAGGATGAAGAAGAAGCAAATGATCTGGTTGCAGAAGGAATCAGCGCATTAGAACCTGGTGCCTATTTTTGGTTTTGCTTTCCAAAACTCAAATCAACTAATTACGAAACCAATTTGGACGAAAAATTAATCGTTGAAATTTTGGAATCGTTTGATATGGGAGGAGTTACTCAAGTTTCATTAAACGATGACTGGTTAGCCATGAGAATAAAATTCAACGATGAAATTGGAGGTGACTTTGATGCAAATAGTAAAGGATCGAAACGAATGCACGATCTTTATGATTAAAACTAATCGATGAAATTAATTTTATTAAAGCAAATTGTTTTTTTAGCACTTATTGCTTCAGTAATAAATTGCTGCAAATTGGATGAGGAATGCTTTCAACAAGGAAGAATTCCTCTTACCAAACTTGTAATACCCGATTCAATGGAAATTAACTCAACAGTTAATTTTCAGTTGAATTATTATTTATACAACGATTGTGGTAAGCTATTAGATACTGATAAAGAACTACTTGAAGTGCTAGATCCCGATACATTGCAAATTGCTACTCTTTCTGTAGATGAAACTTTTCAACTTGATCCGACCTATATTAATGATCACATACTTATTGATTCGACCTATGTAAATGACAGCACGCTTATTTATACAGTGTTCAAATATTTTGCTACCAATTATTATTTTGCAGAGGCAACATTTGATGGATGCGATTGTGGAGATGCTATTGTTGACTCCGTTTTTATTGAATTTACTTCGAATGTAGCCGACACATTCAGCTTTTCAACACATATTATGAATCCAGTTACTTTTAAAGATACATTCGTTGTAAAACAAATTGTTGTTTACGATCCCAATCTCTAAAATTTAATATCCGTCTAATTATAAGCTTATAATTCTGTAAATACAAATACTATTATTACTTTTGCAAGCTTTAAATATGCACTAAGATGATAGTACTAAACAAACCATATGTTTCAAATTTATTGATTGAAACAGCGAATAAAAACAACTTCCCGGTTCTTGAGAACGACTTTGTTGAAGAAAACAATCTTAAACTGAACCATACAATAAGCTCCGAAAGGGCTACTATTGAATATAATTCTCATGACAATCCGCTAATATATTCAAATTCGGAAAATTCAATTAATTGGATTGCTAAGAATTTAAAACAAACAGATTTACCCGAAAAAATTAATCTCTTTAAAAACAAGGTTAAATTTCGCGAACTGATTCAGGATATGTACCCCGATTTTTATTTTAAAGAAGTTGAATTATCAAATATTAAAAACATTGATATTAATACCATTCCAAAACCCTTTGTTATAAAACCTTCCATTGGCTTTTTTAGTTTGGGTGTATACATCATTAATTCAAACGAAGATTGGAAAACGCTTCCTTCAAAAATTGAAATAGAAATTGAAGATGTAAAGGATATGTATCCGAAAGAAGTAATGGATACCACCAAATTCATCATTGAAGAATGCATTGTGGGTGATGAATATGCCATTGATGTTTATTTCAATAATGTGGGTGAACCTGTTGTTTGTGGAATATTCAAACATTTATTTGCTTCGGCAGATGATACCAGCGATCGTGTGTATTATACATCGAAAGAAATAATTGAGGAAAAACTGGAATCGTTTACTCTCTTTGCAGTTGAAATTGGAAAACGCGCCCATTTAAAAAACTTTCCAATGCACATTGAGGTTCGGGTAAATGAAAAAGGTGAAATTAACCCTATTGAAATTAATCCCATGCGTTTTGGAGGCTGGTGTACTACCGCTGATTTAACTACTTTTGCTTTTAATTTAAATCCCTACGAATGCTATTTTAATCAGCAAAAACCTAATTGGGCTGAAATATTAAAGGATAAAGCAGATAAAAAATATAGTATGATTATTCTTGATAATTCTACTGGATATGAGACTAGCGAAATTATCGATTTCGATCATGAAAAAGCGAAATTGAAATTCTCAAAAATATTAGAATACCGTATAACTAATTTTAATGAATATCCGGTATTTGCTATTTTATTTACCGAAAGCAATTCCGATAACTTTAATGAAGTTAAGAATATGCTTACATCAGATTTGAAAGAATTTGTTAAGGTAAAAGAGTTAACTACAAAGAATACAATTCTAATAAAATAACGGGTATGTTTCAGATTGGAAAATATAACGAACTAAAAGTAGTAAAAGAAGTAGATTTTGGAATTTACCTTGATGGTGAAGAATTAGGTGAAATTTTACTTCCCTTGCGACAAGTTCCACCAAATACTTATCCAGGTGATATTCTTGAAGTTTTTTTATATAAAGACTCGGAGGATCGATTAATTGCAACAACACGTCAACCCTATGCCATTACTGAAGAATTTGCGGTTTTAGAAGTGGTTGATGTTAATAAAACAGGCGCTTGGTTAGATTGGGGCTTAGATAAACATTTACTGGCACCGTTCCGTGAGCAAAAGCAAGACATGGAGCTAGGCAAATCGTATTTGGTTTATATTTTTCTCGATGATGAATCGCAACGCTTGGCAGCTTCGTCAAAACTTGCAAAGTTTTTAGATAACGTTCCTCCCGAATATGAAGAAGGTCAGGAGGTTGACATATTAATAAGTAATCAATCGGACATTGGATATACTGCGGTTATTAATAATTTACATTCGGGCTTACTTTATAAAAACGAGGTATTTACCAAACTAAGCCGCGGTCAAAAAACAAAAGCCTACATTAAAAAAATTCGCGAAGACGAGAAAATTGATTTAATATTACAAAAGCCTGGATACGGTAAGATTGATCCACTATCTGATAAAATTTTACGTGAACTAAAAAAATCAGGTGGTATTTTAAACCTTGGCGATAAAAGCTCACCCGAGGACATTTATAGTAAATTTGGCGTTAGCAAAAAGGACTTTAAAAAAGCCATTGGCAAACTGTATAAAGACAAAATAATTTTGGTTGAGAAGGAGAAAATTGAGATTATTGATATTTAATTAAACACATAAGAAATTACCATAAAAATGGCGGTTTTATTTGTTATTACGTGGATATTAATAAAAGATATCAATACACTGACATATTTTTTCACGTTTTTTATAATTGAAGCGACACTTTTATTAAACTAGTTTTATCCCACCTAACCTCCTTAAAAAGGGAGGAACTAAGCGAAGCGTTCTCACGAACGAAGTGAGTAACTACATTCTACAAAATTGAAAAATTAGTATAATCCAATTACCCACAAAACCAGAATTGAAATGTGAATGCAACTCCCTCCTTTCTAAGGAGGGCTGGGGAGGATAAACATAACAAAAATAAAATACCTGCTCAATTAATGAACAGGTACTTGTATTTATTTTGCTTTACTGTTTGCTTTACTGCTATCAATGGCAGGATATTATTTTAAAAAACTACCACCAAAAACAAAACCCTGCTAAATGCAAGGTTCTGAGTTATATTAATACATTTCATTTCCATTATTGCAGGCCACGAGTTACAAACTCGCGCCAGCAGGGGATTTTAGGTTGCATCGTGTGGTTACATCTATTATATTTATAACCTAAAAAATATAATAATTCATACAACTAAAAAAGAGACTGCCAATAAAACAGTCTCTTTAGTTATTATCTTTTTAATTACTTACCACACGAAAGATTCGTGCGACAGCCTTTTAAAAACTATTTGTTTTTAGCAAATATTAATGTTTATCACCCTACTTTATGCTATCTAATCTGATTTTGATCTCTCTATCCATTGCTCCTGTGGAAATATTCCAAAACTCATCAAACAAAAGCTCTAAGGGAATTTGCTTTAATACAATTCCATCCAAAATAGATATAGTACAATTGCAATTGTTACCAGAGTTATAGCAACTGTAATACAATGTATCATTAATATTTGATAAAAAATCAACTGCATTAGGTTGAAAACCATTTATAGTATCACCTAAAAAATAATCAGATCCATAGACTATTCCAGGTAACCACTCATTTTTATAGTAATGAATTTTCTCAGGACTATAGATTCCTTGAGATAGACAATCAGGTATATCTGACACATCCCATTTTCCAGTTTTTTCACCATTAAGAATTCTTCCTCGAAAGCGTGTAGCCGAATCTATCCTCATCAGGTCTCCATTATCATAGCTTTTACCTAACTGATTCTCAAAGTATAAATAAACCGTATCAGTATAATTTGATTTTATCGTGTCAATTTTGGTATAATACGTAAACCATATGGTATCAATATTTATGAGCCCAGATAAATCAAAACATTTAACCTTAATACTTTCCTTTACAACAGTTTTCTGTTGAGAAAATGCAAATTCTGTAAAAAACAAAATTATTGCTATTAATACAATTCTTTTCATGTTAATTCAAATCTAACAAATTTAATATATTTATCCACCAATTGCTATTTGGATTATTAATAGCAAATGGGTTATTATCTGGAATTAGCAGATTAGGATTGGAGCTAAAGCTTTTATATAAGCTTTTAAATTGATCTAATGTTTGATACTCACTGTACCTAGAATCAATATATGAAACGGAATTTGGACCTATTGAAATCACAGGTACACCATGTTTTCGCGACCATTGAAAATCCGCCAAACTTGGCCCATCATAATAACCAGAGCCCGGTTTCTTACCAATTCTATCGTAATATGCTTCAGGATGAGTATGGATTTGTAAAACAATCTCTTTATCTCCCAAATACTTTTTTCTCCTTTCGATCATTGTGCCATTTGGATCTCGTACATTTGTTGGATTAACCGATTTTTCATCTGTATTGCCAGACCAATCGTTCACCCAATAAGTTACTCCATCCCCATCAACCAAAATATAACCGGACACTTCAATATCTTTATCTTCAGTAATTCTTTCCATGTAAGCTAACATCTCTTCCAATGTATCAAATTTATAGCCTGAATAGGTTTGATCACCGTGAGTATAAGTTTCCATTTCTTCGCTTCCAGGCTGACCAGTTGTCGAATATACTGTGCCACCACCACCAAATATTGATTCATCAATTTCATGACCACGATCAACCATTGCATTAAAAAATGCATTTGCCCTATGAAATG
Source organism: Salinivirgaceae bacterium (assembly GCA_016342715.1). Lineage (GTDB taxonomy): Bacteria > Bacteroidota > Bacteroidia > Bacteroidales > SZUA-534 > JAEINW01. The sequence goes on from JAEINW010000007.1 coordinate 49,993, forward strand.
GGTTTTCTTTAAGAACAATTGACTCAGGGATTTTTAATATTAATATTGGAACGTACATTATTGCTGCCATTACACCATATAAAAAACTAAATAACTTCTCCCCACTTGGATCGGTATACTTCAGCGGGTTATTCAGACAATAACTATATCGATTCAAGCTTTGAGTTGAAGTAGGTGATTGTATAAAATTATCAGGACTTAGCATTTTGCCTAAGATAGGATCGTAAACACGCCCGTTCATATTAATCAGCTGCACATTACTTAAATGTTCGTGCATGGTGTAACCACGGTTGGTAACTGCTGTGTTAAAACGACTAAATGAATAATCAACTGGGTTTCTACGTCTTCCCCAAGCATCATAGCTATATCGAGTGTCTCCTGCAATTAGGCCAGTACTAGCATCTCGTAAAGCTATTAAACTACCCTGATGGTCGGTATGAGCATGGTACAATTTCTTTTCTCCATTTTCTATCTGGAAAATAGCTGCTAAACCACCTAATCCTTTAATATAAAAGGTTTGTTTATCGGTTCCTGTTTCATGGTCTATTTCTCTTTCAAAATTGGTATAATAATAGGTTGAGGTTTTCATTCTACCAGAATGATAATAGTCCATTTTCTTGCGCTGCTTACTGGACCCATATTTTAATTTATAAAGATGATCTCCTTGTGATATGGTTGCAGGGCTATGAAAACTAGTATAGGTAATATCCTGTGGATCAGGTGATATATCCGTTGGAATTTCTCCTCCCATACCAAAAATTGGTAAGGTATTTACCTGTTTTATTGCACCTGGTCTTTCTTTAGAATATCCATAGTACCCCGCATTGGTTTTATCGGTTATGTTACCAGTATTATCATAATTTATACTTTGAACCACAACATCATCATGTTTAATTACGGTTAGCCTATCTAACCCGTCATATTCGAAGCTTTCTCTAATTCCACTGTAGCTATTGGTGCGTTGTTCCAAATTACCATTTGAATGGTTAAAGGTATAGCTATAATGATAATCAGAGAAATTGATTCTTTCTAAATAACCTTTGGAATCATACTTTCTAAGAACATTCTCATTCCCAATATCATAATTTTCTATTTGGCCATCTGAGTTGAACCTATTCAATTGCCAAATATTTTGATCATCCATAGTCACCTTTTTAAGTATACCATGGTCATATTCGTTTTCCAATACTAACTCATGATTATGATCCATATCAACATCATAGAGTTCCTTAACCAATTCATTGTAATTGTTGTACTCTAAATGTCTAACTAGGGTTTTTCCGTTAATTGTTTCTCCCATAGTTTCAACACGACCTAACTCATCATGAGTAATCCATTTCATGTTATCATTATAAGAAATATAATTTACTTGCCCAATACCTGATCCAGAAGGTGCATAATAATATTCTATTTTACCTTCATCCTGAATATCTTCAATAGTTGTCCTACCATAAGCATCATATTCGTAGTCTGTAGTTTTACCATTGGCATCCAACAACTGCTTTAGCTCACCCAATTCGTTGTAATCGTACGTTACCACATTTCCAACATCAGGATCGTTAAGTGATTCTTGAAAGCCATATTTGTCGTAAGTCATACGTATTGTTTTACCTTTTTCATAATCCATAGTGCTCATCTTACCACATCCATGATAGGTATACGATATTATTCCTCCATCATCTTCAGCCTTTCTAAGCTTTCCTGCACCATCAATGGTTTTTTTCGACCAACTTCCATCTGCATTAGTTACCGTTGTTGCTCTTTCAGAATCAAAATAATCATAGGTAATTGTATTACCTCGAACTGATTTTGTGTGCATCCTACCATCACCATAATAGGTGTAAATTAGATCTTTATTTTCATCATCAAGGTGGGGAAGAGTTCCACTTTGCAATTTTCCATTTGCTAGGTATGTTTTGGTACTTGTTAATAATTGTCCTTCGAAGGATTCTGCAATTGTTTTAACATCCCTACCCAATTCATCAAAATAGATAGTACTAGAACCTTTACCAGGTACTATATTGACCTGTGAATAGACAAAATTATTTTTGGCAGAATTATTCCACAACAATTCGCTTGTGGTTTCATTTCCTTCAGGAGTAATGGTATTTAATAATCTACCAAACCCATCATATCCGAATACTGTTGTTAATCCATTTATAGCTGCTTGAGACAATATTTGCCCTGTACTCTTATCAAAGCTAAACACCTCGGTAAATTTATCACTAATATATGCGTTGGTTTTCTTTTCTATTACAAAACGACCATATTCATCATAGGTGTGATCCAATTCACGCTTTACTCCATCAACAGTAAATTCAGAATGAACCAGATTGCCCCATTCATCATATTGCATAAATGTACTAAGACCATTTACAGTTCTATAAATCCATTGGTTTTCGCCAGTAATACCATCAAATAAAGTTGTTTCTGTGTGTGTACTACCATCAATCTCACTTATTTTAGATATGCTATATTTTTTAATTAAATTATAGTCTGAGGTTGAATAGTCAGCATAACCATATTCCGTAGTTTGCGTTTCTGAGGCACCCCCACTATAACTAACTATTTTACTTGAAAGTCGATTATAAGTATGGTCGTAATAATAATTTATGGTAGTTGCATCATTGTTATACCCATTAGTAACAATCTTACTGCTTTTTTCAATAATGTAGCGTTTCTTTCCTGTAGTTGATTCTAAATCCCTCTTATCAAAATCTACACTTACAGATGAATATAATTTATCTGTACTAAGTTGTCTCAATTCAGAAATGATCTCATCAACAAAATAAGTATTACCTTCCCAATTCTGCATGGACACAATTTTACTATTTGCAATAGAATCTTCCGCTTGTATCAAACTAAACCCTAAAAAGCCTTTACCTCTCAGGTGAATTTTACCACCCTCATAGTTGTAATCTTTGGTTTTTGTAGCTCCCACTCCATTGGGAATTGATACCGTAGAAACAACAGTTAATGCCCTACCTAAATCCTGAATTGGATATGTAGCTCCACTATACTTTGTATAAACATCTGAATCAGCCAAGGTACTATAGGCTACCTCTGTTTTATTACCTAAGCCATTGCAAAATACTTTAACCTTGTTTGAACTGGAATATTTGTTTAAACTAACTACATAGGGGCTATTAGAACCATTCCCAATGAACACATCCATGGTCCCATCGCCATCAAAATCGCCATAGTCCAATTCATCTTCAAAAGGATTAATGGGAAGAGTTACTTGCTCTTGAATAAAACCTAAGCCAGTTGAATAGTTTACAAAAAAATCTCCATCAATTAATTCAAGCACATCTGATTTTCCATCTCCATTTATATCCATAACAAAATGTGTTTTGTTTTCCCAAGTGTTAAAATCAGGATCATGTAGACCAGAGATATCAATGATGTCGGCATAGGTATTATCGCCTTTGTTCAAACGTAGACCCCAAGTATTGGTGTTAGTTGCAAGATTTGAATAATAAAACATCTTATCTGCTGTACCATCACCATTAAAGTCACCATAAATAATTTTGCTATAGGGTACTTCGTCCTCTTCCTCTTCTTCTAAAACTAATCCATCTTTAAAAGAATAATAATAGGAATTATTGTCATATTCGATGTTGCAGATTTCTGGTAACCCATCACCATTTATATCAAATGTATAACTACCATTAAAGTCATATTCAAAACCAAAGTTTACTTGAAGTGGATTATCAAAGTCTCCATTATTCCTAAACGTTAAATATCCTTTTCCATCATCTACTATATCAAGGCTTCTAGTAACAACATCCGTTCTACCATCAGCATCGAAGTCTCCTAAATACAACTTATTTGGCCATTCTTCCTCTTTTTCACCAACATCCGCAAATTCTGTTAAGAAGGTAAGTTTTGTACCATCAAAAGTATATATTTTGTGTCGTACAGTTGAACCATCAGGAGTTGAAATAATCATATCATCCTTCCCATCTCCATTAAAATCTATATTTCGCAGCCCACTGTAACCGATGTTTCCATATCCAACATTTTCCATCACATCCTCATGCATTAAATTCTCTGGAATAGGCTCTTCATAATTGACAAAAGTGTAGGTTCCATCGCCATTGTTCAATCTTAAATTCCAATGAAAATAATGAATAAGCGTATAGTTTCCAACAGGTATGTCATAGGCAAATTCTAACAAATCGGTAAGTCCATCGCCATTGTAATCACCAGTAATAGTATTAATATTAGAATAACCTTCTTCTGCTATTTCATTTGAAACATATTGGTTTTCGCTGTTATAAACAAATTTGGTTGGATTAAACTTTTTACCATCAGAACCAGTTTCAATTACTTCATTCAATTTATATACAAAATCCTTTGCATAATTCATTTCATAAGATCGAATAACGTCTCCTTCAGAAAAAACTTTAATCTCCCTAAGTAAATGTTTCTGGGTAATTCTTTCACCACCAATGTAACTTATACGGTCTGAATCTTTACTTCCATAGTGAAAAACAATCTTGTTATAGGGAGCATGTGTATTTCCTGTGTAATTTATTTCCTTAAGCAAGTGCTCTCCGTCTATATCCTGATAAGTATAGGTCATATAGTTACCAAAACGGTCTGTTACCCTACTAATTTTCCATACAATATTCTTTGTATTAATTCTCATTGTAGAGGTACCACTACCATATTTTATTATTTTACCATCATCCGTTTTTACAATAAACTCATCAGGTCCTGCATTATTGGTATCACTATCATCTAGGGTAATTTCTTTAAACGATTCTACTTCTGTTCTATATTTACTACCATCTTGACCATAAATTCCACTGCTTGTTAATTGTAGACGATTTCCATCTAAGGCAAATCTATCATCACCGCTTAAATTAACCCTATGAACACTTCCATCTTGTTCCAATGTCTGAGCGACACGTACAATTGCTGAAACACCGGCCAGATTCCATCCAGCACCTAACAAGCCATTACCAGATTGACTATTATAGGTAATTGATAGGTTCGGTTGTATTCCCTGAGTACCAGGAGGAATATGTATAGGTATTTGATAAGTTGCTCCTCCACTTTCAGATACTTTGAAGCCTCCATTAGTCGTTCCTACGGGTAAACTATAATCAAGGTTGTTTAAATCTGTTTCTGAAAAAGGAAGTTCCGGTACAACATCAAAAATTAAACTTTCATCAATACTTCCTTTAAATGAAATGCCTTCGCTTGCTGAAAAAGTAAAACCACCTTTTAATGTTATAAAATCACGTGCAATATATTCATCATATAAAAGTTCTTCCGATCCTAATTCGATTGATTTTACTTCAAGTATATTTTGTGCCCAAATATGTGAATTTATTACACACAGTATGAGTAATATTATATATTTTTTCATTTCTATTTGGTTTATTCTTTAATTATTTTCCATTCAGAAACCTTATTATCAACTATTATTTTAACAATGTAATTACCCCCTGGATAATTAAATAAGCTAATTTCAGAAGATTGTCCAACTCCATTCTTCCTGATTAATAAAGTTCCTTTTGAATCATATACCATAATTTGACCAAAGCTGTATTCAGCGAGATTATCAATTTTAATGACAACTTTACCAGCTGTTGGATTCGGATATAAAGATAAACGAACATCACCCAAATTATCCATTCCAATATTTGCTTTATTCTTATCTATGGATGAGAAACTATTATTCTCAACAAATGAACTATCCACTTCCACACTTGTAATGGTAGTATCAATCAAAGCCGATTTCAATGTAAGTACATGTCTATTGCTTCTATTCCCTGCAGCATCGTATGTATATACAAAAGTTTGCGCATTCATGTAAAAACACAATACTCCAAACACCAGTATTAATAAACTTTTAAGTTTCATCTTAATTACTCTTTAATTTACTAATTTCTATTTGCATTTCTTTTATTTGAGAGTTTTGCTCAATCATATAAAGCGTAAGCTCTTCAATTTTTTGTAGTAGAATTTTATTCATTTCACCAAGTTCAACGCCATTTTCTAAAACATCAGCTTCGGAAGGTACATCGGGTAGGTGTTTGTTTTCTTTTATGTAGCTATCCACTTGGTCTAATGTTTTTAAATTAAAGTTGGGTGCAAAAACATAATCGGCCCAATCAGTATATACTTTAATTTCTTCGGCACGTATTTTTCCTTTAACGGAGAGTTTGAATTCGGTTGAAGCAGATATGGTTCCGATTCCAACACTACCATTGGCACTTACAAGAAATCTATTGCCATCTGGTCCTACCTGAAAAATACCATCAGTGCGCATGTAGCCAGTATTGTGATAAAAACTTTTATTATTATAGGTTCTTATCCAAGTTGCATCGCTCATATAGAATCCACCACCATATGATTCAAAGAATAATCCTTTTGTTCCTGATACTCTAAGCCATCCACCATTTGCATAAATGTCTCCTGTAGCATGAAGCTTATAACTTGGTTTTGCTGTTCCAATACCCACATTGCCTGCATTAAAATAGGAGCTTCCATTTTGACTTGCATTTAAAAATATTCTAGCATCTCCATCAGCAGCAACATACATTCCCCATCCGGCTACTGTTGGAGTACTAATAAACGAAGCATTTGAATGGGTATAACCAATACCATACATGTTACTTAGAGTAGTTGTTGATGGTTTATAATATGAACCCATTACATATATTGGATTTGTATACATACTGTTTCCACCCACATTATTATATGAACCAACTAATGCTCCATTATTATGTGCTGTTCTTCCTATCCAACCATTAATTTCTAATTCAGATTTTGGGTTTGTCGTTCCAATACCCACTTTCCCATTTAAATAACTATCGCCATTTACATGAAACTGTTTTTCTGGAGCATCGGTTCCAATACCAACATTCATCCCTTTTACAAATATATTCTCTCCATGCCCACTTTGCTCCCAGCCACCGGTAGTTACATATACATCTAAAAAATAAGATATTGCGTTAGAATTATAGCCCACACCACCTTTTCCAATTGTATTCCAAGCAATTGTTACTGAACATTTATTATAATTAGTAATATCACCTCCTTTAACTTCGAATGATCTTGCACTACAATATTCTGAAATATTTAAGGTATATATACAACTTTGACCAACAGTAACGGTTTTCGGCCCT
>JAEINW010000316.1 GCA_016342715.1 Salinivirgaceae bacterium
TGTAAAAAATCAAAAAATTGTCAAAGAACTATTGGATTATGGCAAAATTGCCGCTTAAAATTTAACGAACTATTGTATAATAGTAATAAAACTTGTCGCCAGAATTAAAGCCGGCAACATTTTCTATTTTTGCATTTATTGTAGTTTCCGACACAACATAAACGTCAGCTGGGTCGGAGCTGTTTACTCCATCAATATTAAAGGTCTGTGCAAATGAACTCCCGCTCAGCAGCAAGAACATTGCAATGGCCAATACAATTTTAAATTTATTAAAAAAGTATTTGTTATTATTTATCTTCATATCTAACTTTTATTTTAAATTAATTCAACATTAAAAGGCAACACCTAAACGGATTGCACTATTTAATGAAAGTCGAAATTGGTTTTTCTTTGAGGATGGAATAACAACCTGATCATTCCACTTAATTTCACTATACTTATAGCTTAAAAATTCTAAGCCAATTTCAGTTCCAACAAAGAAACTGCCCCCACTAATAAAATAGTCGCCACCGCCAACTAAATTAAATCCTAAAGCGTAATAACCTCTATTACCTTCAAAATCGGTAATACTCCATGCTCCTGATATAGGTGCTCCCACAGCAGAATTCATATTGTTATTGCGCATAGCGTAAACTAAATCAATTCCTATAAAAGGAATTGCTTGTTGAGAGGCTCCAATGTGGTATTCAATACCGGGCCTAAGATCCAATTGAGCTGTATTCTTAACTGATGATGCATCATCTTCTTGATCGCTACTAATAAGCATGGAAGTCCCGATACTTAAGCGCGCTGCAAAATCAGAGAAAAAGAATCGCCCATTAATGTAGTAGGGAGTAAACAATGCCTCTGTCTTGTCGAAAGGAGACATACTTAACCCTACCGATGCCATCCTGTTATTTCCTGACTGCGCAAAAAGCGAAGCTGAAAACAGAACAAACACAACGAGTACTCGTAATCTTTTTTTCATTTAAAATAAATTAATTAATATATGGGTGCTTCTGAAAGTGTATCACTAAAAACATTTATCAAGCGCTTAGCACAAATACCAAACATTTATTCTAAAAACACATAAATACCTGATACTGGTCTTTTGCGATTTACTTTTAATGTTTAAATAAAATACATTTTTCATTAGGCGGCACAAACATACAAAACTAAAATAATATTATTGCTAAGTACATAGGCAAAAAATTTGGAAGATTTTTCATTGATGAAGCAAGTTCAATTACAAGTTTCAGAGATTCAGATGGATTAGCACTTTTATTATTTATCGTATTATTAATGCTTTATACTTGTAATAAAATTTTATATTTAATTGAGTCCAGTATAAAAAGGGACGAAAACGGGAAAAGTTAAAAATCAGCATTATCCCAACCTAAAGGAAGTCTGATTTTCAACGTTTTCCTCTGCCTACCGGCAAGGCAGGCTTTAGGGCTAGGGTAACAAATGTTTAAAATCTTAATTCTAATGCTTTTTATACTGGACTCAATAAACGAACAAAACAAGAAGGATCATTAGTTTCACTAAAAATTGGTGAGATATGCGCACAATAGCAATAAAATCAATGCAAATGCCCCGCTGCCGCACGATTAGCTTCTGAGAACACTTTGTTAAGTAGCATCTTGTGGCTTCTAATCAATAACAATAACCCCTTCGCTGCCGCACGACTCCTGTCGTGTGGTTGCAAATTAATCATTCGGGTCGTATGTGGATATAAACTGCTAATTTAACATGTCTTGCGACAGTTCATATAGTTGTACTAATTCTTAGGGCGCTGCCCTAAGTTGAAATATGTTAGCTTTTTCTGTTTGTGGTGTTTGTAATGCTTCCGTTTTTCAATGTTGTCATGTTTTGTAACGATGACAACATTGATTGGTAATTTTCCCGCAACCCGCCAACATCAGTCCCGATAGCTATCGGGATGACGACGTTATATGCAGAATATAATTAAATTGCTTGCAAAATACCTTGCCTAGCTGCCAGTGTTGCGGCTCATAAAATCAAGTATAAATAAAATTTTTTAGTGACGAACCACACGAGAGGACTTGTGCGGCAGCAGGGGAGAGGGCTAGTGCGGCAGGGGCTATTGTAAATATTTTAATAGCTTTCAGTGCCTTTAAATATGTAATTGGTATTATTAACAATAATATGTAACAGCTACAAACACGAGCCTAAATCAATCTTCGTTGGTAATGAAAGGCTAAAATTTATTAGCAAAATCTAAAGGATAAAGTATTCTATGCTTGATCGTTTACTATAGCAGAATATTGTGTTATGCAGATCAAAAAAACATTGCCTTACAACAACAAATTTTAAGCATGTGAGATTCATCATAAAATTTAATGCAATAGCTGGTTGTAAAAAATGATTTTTGTAAGGTAAAATCAAATATTGTTAATCTCTTAGCATTCTACTAATAAAAATAATTTTAATTATTTTTGCGGCAGTGGGGAAAGACGCTTATGAGTTAACAAACCGCTGTAAAACTAGTTTATAAAATTTAAAGTCGTAAAGCAACTGGCTGTAATACAAAATAGATTTTTGGAAGTAAATATTCTGGTTCACAGCAAGTTAATAACTAGAGCTAACTAATAGTATGATATAATAAATAGCATGGACAAAAAAACAAAAATTCAGCTAACAAGCAAGGCTCTGGTTATTATTGCCATCACATTTCTAATAGTTATTAGCATCTATGGGGTATGCTGGTTTTTAATAAAAAAAACATATCAAAACGAAAAAGCTCTGGCAACAACAGAAGCCTGTATTGCTGTTGGTGCATTTGAACAGCATACGGCTCAAATTATAAATCAAGTTGATTTAATTTTACGGAGTGTGCGAATGGACTATCTCCGTACTAAACAGATAGCTGAAACCCAGAAATTTATTACTGAACTAAATTTCGACACAACTATTATCGAAGGCATTTATATGGTAAATAATTATGGTACTTTTATTATCCCATTTAATACCAATGAAAAATTCAAAAAGGTGGATGATCGTGAATATTTTCAATATCATCAATCAATAGCTGATGACAATCTTTTTATATCAGCTGTTAAAAAAGGATACATTTCAAAGAAATATAGTTTTAGAATTACACGTAGAATAAATATGCCAGACGGCTCATTTGGTGGAGTTGTGATAGTTTCTCTTAGTCCTAAATTGTTTACACGATATTTTCAGGATTTAAATATTGGTTCACAAAATGTAGCTGTTTTAATGGGCACACATGATAATAAATTAAGAGCGCATATTCCGGAACCCAGTATAGATCTATGGGCTATATCATTCCAGACCCCTCTTATTAAATTACTGCAGCATGCTGACACCGGAAGTTTTCATTATAACAATCCTGTAGACAATATTCAACGCAACTTCAAATACAAGAAAGTTGGTAAATCGCCTCTAGTTATAGTAGTGGGTTTTTCTGATAAAGATGTAAAAAACAGGATTGTAAAGCCTGTTAGAATGGTAATTCTAATTGGATCAATCTCTATTCTTTTTATTATAATTATAGCATTAATTATTCTTAAAATTATTAAAGTAGAAGCTGATAGAAAAGAAAGTGAGGAAAAATACCATCGAATTGTGGATACAGCAATTGAAGGGATTTGTTATTTGGACAAAGAAGCCCGCATAATATTTATTAACAAGCAAATGGCTGCCATGCTTGGTTATAGCATAAAGGAGATGTTGGGGCAAAAATACAATTTCTATTTATCTGAAGATCAATTAAAAACGCACGAAACCCAGATGGATATGCGAAGACAGGGGCAGGATGGTGTGTATGAAATATGTTTTTTAAGAAAAGATGGTCGCCGAAATTGGATACTTGCTTCAGCAACGGCTGTTATTGATTCTAAAGGAAAATATAGAGGTTCTTTTGCTATGTGTAGCGATATAAATAAACGCAAGCAGCTGGAAGAAGAGAGGGGAATACTGATAGAAGAACTGGCAAATAAATATAGGACTGTAGCTGAATTAAATGCGACAAAAAATCGTTTTTTCGAGATTATTGCTCATGACTTAAGGGGGCCTTTAGGATCGATAATGCAGATAGCAGAAATATTATTTTACCAGATTGATCAACTTGAAAATGAAGAAAAAACAATTTATCTGAGGGCACTCAAAGAAAAAACAGAAAATGTATTTTCCCTTTTAGAAAACTTGTTAGAATGGGCGCTATCGCAAAAAGGAAGTATACAACCCGAATATGAGAAAATTGATTTAAAATGCATGGTGGAAAAAACAGTTCAGTTGTTCAGCTCTATTGCTAAAAATAAGAACATTAGCATAAAATTAAATCTCAAGGGACAGGATTTGATAGTAACAGATCCGCACTTTCTTGCTACCATACTTCGAAACCTGATTTCCAATGCTATCAAATTCACTAAAACCGGAGGAACAATTACCATAAATTCTGAAAAACAGGAAAATCTAATTTGTATTTCGGTGCATGATACCGGCATTGGCATGAAGCGCGAATACATTGATAAATTATTTGAAAAAGAAAATAATATTTCAACAACAGGCACTTCTGGTGAAAAAGGCACCGGCCTTGGACTGCTACTTTGTAGCGAACTAATAACAAAGTTAAACGGAAAGTTGGAAATTCAGAGCGTTGAAAATATCGGCACTACTTTTTCTTTTATCGTACCTGCAAGCCGGTCATAAGATTTAAATAATTTAAAGAGCAACTGTAATTATACCTCATTCTACTTTCTGTCTTAATAAATTGCATCCCAAATATTATAAATTTTTTATTCGTTTAAACGAAGATTAAATTTTAATTAGCTACTCTAGCAAAACAGATAATTGCCTGTAAGGCATATTTATTTCAGCCGGAGGCATCGCCTCCGGTATTGAACATTTGAAAAATCGTTGCAGAAATATTAATGATACCCAAATTGAGCGATTAGCTATCGCTATTCTGC
>JAEINW010000317.1 GCA_016342715.1 Salinivirgaceae bacterium
AGTGGCAGCCTTTGACCGGAATCAGTGGCAGCATATCATCGGAATGAGTGGCAGGGTTTGCTCCGGATTATCCAATAACTACCGCTTATAGTAAGGGGAAAAACATCGGCTCTTTCTTTAAATAGGAGTTTTAAACTGCCAGGTTTGAAGGGTCCCATTTGTGGTTTTTTGCTGCGGGTACCTTCGGGAAATATAAAGATGGGATTCTTATCTTTTTGATGAATTCGGTCGTTAATTTTTTGTGCTGAGGATCTTAATTTTTTCCGATTGATAAAAATACAATCAAGAGCAATCATCCAGACACTAATGATGGGCCATTTTTTCATTTGGTGCTTGGCAATAAAGCCAACCGAAAAAGGAAGGGCTGATACATAAATTGGAATATCGAAACTTCCCTGATGATTGGATACCACAACCAAATTATCCAGCGTTTTAGGTATGTTTTCTTTATTATAAGCGGTATAACTTACCCCATTTACACCCAAAATAAAGTTAGCCCAAGTAGTACTTACCCAGTAAATAAATCTTTTTACTGCACGTTTGCTTCCTGTAAGTTTTATAAGGTAATAGGGTATAAAAAATAGAATGCTGAAAAGTAGAATTGCCCAGAATGTGAGGTAGAAAAATGCAGTTTTTAACATGCCTAAAATTGTAAAATTTGTATTTAGCTTACATATATGTCTAAAAAAAAGCCTTACCGAAGATACTGTTTTTAGTGAAATTTTACGAATGAGAAAATGCTTTTACAAATTAATGTTAAATCCAGCAGACTTTGGCTGTATTTTTTGAAATGAGTAACAGTCTGAATATCGGGCCTTGAATTAATTTAAAAAGATGAAGGGTGGAGACTGGTTACTGAAGACTGCGGACTGAAGACTGTGGTCTGGTTACTGAAGACTGAATCTTTGTGGGCTTATGTTTGCTGCCTGATTTTTAATGATTATGTTTAATTGTGTTATATTTACAAAATGATTACTTTCATATAATTATATCAAATAACTAAAAACCAAATTTTTAAAATTAATTAAGTGATGAAAAAAGCTATGTACGCCTTTGTGGTATTTTTACTATTGGGAATCTTCTTTTCATGCGAAAAGGATGACGATACAACTTTAGATACCAATGGACCTAATGTTGTTAGCAACATTCAATATCAATTTAAAGATTCAAGTGTAGTTATTAATTGGGTATTACCTTCAGATGCCGATTATGAAAAACTTGCTATTGAATTGTCCTTGTTAAGTCAACCCGAAAATAAGCAAACCATTGAGGTAACTAAAGAGTTTAACGGTGTTGAAATATCGGGGCTTCAAAATTTTGTTGATTATCTGATAACATTCACTGCTTATGATAATTCGTCAAATCCTTCTGAAAAATTAATGGATACAATTATGACTGAGGTTTTTCCAATAACTATTAGTGGAAAAGAAATTGAAAACGGAATTTATAGTACACTAATGGATAATAATCAAGACGATATTGACGAAGAGTATAGCCATGAATTTTATTCAACAGACTCAATAAAAACAAATTCATTTAATCTTGATACATCATTGACAGAGCCAATGCCTATAACTTTATATGGTACCTGGACAAGAAAAAATGATAGTTTGCAAATCAAATATACCAAGTTGGAGGTACAGGGTTCTGTTATGGATTATGACGCCACGGATATTTATGAAAATGCTTTTATGTACACTGATAATGAAAAAACATATTATTATGCACCAGCTTTAATTAAAACGGAAGGTAATAACAATAGTATTATTGGTAAGTATTCTAGTACTCAGCGGTCATATATGGTCAATCAAGAAGGTGGTTATTTTGAGAACAAAATAACTATTGAACTTATTGTAAAAAAAGATGGTACTTGGACTCAAACAACTACTTCTGAAATGCCAGATATTGTTCAACCCATTGAGGAAAATACAAATGGTGTATGGACAGAACAGGATATTAGAGATGGATTATTTGAGTTAATTACATTCAATAGTAAAACTTATATTAAGAGTAATACAAGTATACTATACGAAAAAGAATAAATTCTAATTATTGCAAATTTTGCATTGAAAAACCCGTCAATAATTGGCGGGTTTTTTGTCTTATACACTTGTATAATTTCTCAATATACTGAAATTCAATAGAAATAGTTCGAATAAAATCACCTAGATATTTAATATTAAAGATGGCGATGCATGCAGATAATTTCATAAAAATCAATTTTATTCTCACAGCAGGCGCTGTGAGTTCCTCTGGATAGCGAAGCGCCTGTTTCGCTTTAAAATTACCAAACTACATTCTACAAAATTGAAAAATTTGGTTCACTTTTTAAACACTCACGTTTCATTGAAAGTACTCACTAACTCCCTCCTTTCTAAGGAGGGCTGGGGAGGATATTGTCTTACAAATACAAACATTGCAAAACTGAAACAAATGACAATAAAAAGCATCAAATGGATATTTGAAATAATAGAGGGTGTCTTTTTACCCGATGCTCGCAGCGAGCTAGTTTATTTTCTAAGCTATATTATTTATGACTGTACTTTTCAAATTTTTTAGCTTGCTCCACAACTTTTCAAATTAATCCATGATAGCGAGGAATAAAAAAAAGCAAACTGGAAACCAATTTGCTTTTGTCTTATATATAAAAATAAGTTTATGCTTTTTTAACACGAACGGCATTCATTCCTTTTGGACCTTGCTCAATTTCAAAGGTTACCATGTTGTTTTCTTTTAATTCACCACCGGCAACACTGTTGATATGAACAAAATATTTTTCTTTTGTTTCTGTATCTTTGATAAAACCAAAACCTTTGGCATCATTAAAGAATTCAACCACTCCTTTACGGATAGGATCAAATTCAACATTTTCAGTTCGAGGAACTGCTATTTCAATGTTTTCAGCTTTTATTTTTACTTTTTTTGTTGGATCTGGAGGAGTGTCAACAAGGTTTCCATTTTCATCAACGTAAGCCATCATACCTTCTAAACTGCTATCTTTAGTGTTGCCTTTACGTTCTTCTCTTTTTTGAGCCTTTTCTTTTTGTTTTTTTAAACGGTTTTTTTCTTTTTCCTTTTTGTTAAACGTTTGTTGCGATTTAGCCATTCTGTTATTATATCTTGTTATGTAAATGTAAAATATTAATTTCTAAATATTTAAATTATCGAAATTCTTGCAAATTTACTATAAATTATTCAAAAGCTACGCTGATAAAGGATAAATAAAAAATAAATCGTTCATAGAGTCACTAAATGGCTTTATTTATTTGCATGAAGAAAAATTTCGTCCAGTTTTTTTTGTATGTTTTCTACTTTTGAATTTCTTAATTTTTGCAATACAGTATCGTTAAAACTATTTTTTGTATCACGATATTTTATAAAACTATTTAGATTTTTATAAAACTGATCCACATCTTTTGCAATAACAGTTTCAATGGAGTCAATACTATGATTTAGCAACCCCTCTATATTTTATAAAGTATCGAGCATTGTTGCTTGATTTATATTAACTATTTTTTTATAATCGAAACTATCGATTTTAAAATCTTCAACTATTTCATAAAATAACGAAGTTCTAGAATCAATAGGATATCTGTGATCAAAAATATTAATTTGTTTTGCTTTTATGGTGTCAATAAATTGAAATAGCGTACTATCAACTTCTAATTTAGCCATGTAGTTTTTATGATAGTATAATAAAGCGGAATCGATAGCAAAAATATCGTTGTTAACAATAGTGTCATTTACAATTTCGTCTAAAGTATAAGTTAAATAATTGGTATGGAAAACAACTGCTTTTAATTCTTTATTCAGAATAAGTTAAAAAAAGGCTTTCAAATTTCGTTCGGCATTTGTTTTAGCCTGTTTAAGAATTTGTTTGCTCATGGCCTGAGCTTCCAGTTTTTCGAGACAGCGTTTTTTAACTTTGTAAGTATATTCTGGGTTATGCAATCCACCTTTTTCAGCAATAATAAATTCAAATCCTTCAACTTCTTCTTCAGGAATAAACCATGGATTTATGGTTTTGCTTAAAATTTCGGGTTGTAAACCAATGAAATAAATTTTATTGTTGTCGTTGTTATATTTGAAATTTCGTTGGCTGAATTTTTCAAAATTGAATCCAGCTTTAATCCAACCGCGCCCAACTAATACTAATTTTGATTTTTTATATTCCTTATAACTTTTTTTTGTTTCGTCTTTGTTAAAAAGATTGTTTAGTTTGTTCAAGCTTAAGCTATTATATTTCGCTTTCCAGTTATTGTTCTGATATAATTTTCGGAATAATTTTTCTTTCTGATTATTGGTTAAAACCTCATTAAAATCGCTAAAAACAAAGGAATTAACAGTGCTTAATTCATCATATACATATTTTAGGTACAATTCAAAAAGTTCTGTTTTCACTAAATGCCCATAATTGGCATAGAAGTATTGATAGGGTTTTTGTTTTTTATCAAACTTATCCACTTTTTGTAAATTCTGAATGGCATCCTCAAAATGATCATGAATGTAATCAATGGTATCTTTAAAATTTATGGTAACTGTTGTCAGTTCTTTTTCAATAACTTCGTCGAGCGATGCAATAACTTCGTCATAGTATTCGGCTGAAATAAGTTTGCCAATTTCTTTAATACTTTCAAGCTGAATTGGGGTATTTTTTAAGGTTGTTTTGTTTGGGGATAAAAAATCGAAGGGATCGAACCATGCAAAAATAAGTACTGCGGCAACAATTAAAATTACCTGGAGTAGGAAAGAGGCCCCTTTTGAAAAAAGTTTAATCTCTTTGGGTATAATTCCCCGAGGCTTGCCTCGTAAATAATTAGTATTTTGTGACTCGATGTCACAGAAT
>JAEINW010000318.1 GCA_016342715.1 Salinivirgaceae bacterium
AGCGAATAATCGGTGTTCATTATTCATTTTTTAGTTTAAGGAATTTCATTCCGATGTATATTAAAACTATGTATTTTCAATCCATAGTGGTTTATTTATGTCTTTGTTGTGTACGATAGTGCATAAGGGTTTCATTTCTTTATATTTTGTTTTGACTTTTTCTAGTACAAAATTAAAATAAATAATTACAATACGAAACATTCCGAAACTATTCTTTTGTTGACACATCTAGCTACTGCAGTATAAATAGCATATTAATTAGTGTATTCAAGGAATATACTCAACTTTCGTTTTGTTATGTTTTATTATTTTTCTATTTTTGTATGTATGATACTTTCAAAACGACATCAGTTAATTTTAGAAAAAATTCAAGCAAACTCTTATGTTGATGTGCTTGACTTATGCGAAACATTTACTGTTTCGGCAGTTACCATTCGTAAAGATTTAAAATTTCTTGAAAATAAAGGTTTGTTATTTAAAACTCATGGCGGTGCTTCATTGGAAAATCCATATATTATGGATCGACCAGTAAATGAAAAAGAGAAATTATTTATTGAAGAAAAAAATAATATAGCAAAAGAAGCTGCAAAAAGAATATCTTCAAATGATTCAATAATAATTGCTTCGGGTACTACAGTTCAATATTTTTCAAAAGCTATAATTCCCAATGGTAAATTAACTGTAGTTACTTCATCGTTGAATGTAGCTTCTGAATTAATAAAACATAAAGACATTGATGTGCTTCAATTGGGTGGTTACATCAGACATGGATCATCTTCAGTAGTTGGAGAATATGCATCAAATGTATTAGAAAACACCTCGTGTAATACACTTTTTCTGGGTGCTGATGGGGTGGATTTAGATTTTGGATTATCAACAACAAACCAAGAAGAAGCTGCATTAAACAAAAAAATGATTAAAGCAGCTAACAAAACTATTTTATTGATCGATTCATCGAAATTTGGAAAAAAAAGTTTCGGAAAGATTTGCAATCTGGATCAAATAGATGAAATTATTACTGACAAAAAAATTTCGCAAAATTTAATAAAGCATATAGAAGAAATGGGAATAAAAGTCACCATAGCCTAGCTAACTTTTATTCCCATTTATAAAATTTTAATGAATTTTAAATTCTATATAAATAACTCCAATTATACCTTATAAGTTATGGCGTTAATATTCATTCCTGCTCCTACTGAGGTAAACACAATGGTATCGCCCTTATTAATTTCATGACCTTCAATTTCACCTTTCATTATTAAATCAAACAATGTTGGAACGGTTGCTACCGATGAATTGCCTAAAGTTGAAATAGACATTGGCATTATTGATTTTGAATCTACTTCTAAATCGTATAATTTGAATAAACGCTGTAAAATAGCTTCATCCATTTTACCGTTGGCCTGATGTATTAATACCTTTTTAACTTCACTAATATGAGTTCCACTTTTTTCTAAACATAATTTAATAGCTTGCGGAACTGTTTCCAGTGCATATTGATATAATTTACGACCATTCATTTTCAAATAAACGTCATCTTTATTTTCTTCATCTACTTTATAAGATTCGCCCATATAAAGCATTTGTGAATGAATGATGGTATCTGATCGGGTTTTATGAGCAAGAATTCCAATGGGCGATTCACTAACTTTTCCTTCTAAAATTACGGCTCCAGCACCATCGGCATAAAGCATGCTATCCATATCATGAGGATCAGAAATTCTAGATAGAGTATCAGCACCAATTACTAACACTTTTTTTGCATCACCCGATTTGATAAAATAATCAGCTTGAATAACTCCCTGAATCCAACCCGGGCAACCAAATGGTATGTCAAATGCTATCGCATCTGGGTTCTCTATTTTAAGTTTATGTTTTACGCGTGCAGCTAAACTGGGCACAATATCGGTTCGATTATTTCCATTAATCACATCACCAAAATTATGGGCAACAATAATATAATCGAGATCCTCTTTATCAATATTAGCTGATTCAATGGCTTTCTCGGCAGCATAAAAAGCTATGTCCGAAGTATTTAAATGATCTTCGACATAACGCCTTTCGCAAATTGTTGTAATCTCTTCGAATTTATCAATAATTTCCTGATTCGATTTTGTTAGTTTTTTTCCATTTTTATCAAAAAATTCATTCGATAAGAAATCCTCATTTTTTATTCTCCTAGATGGTATATAACTCCCTGAACCTGTTATAACACTGTAAATTGATGATGCCATAATATAATATAATTCAATTGATAAAATAGTAATTTTCAATACACTTTTCAAATAATAATAAACATATCAAGGAAGGACCTAAATAGATTAAATAATTAAAATTAAGCGAAGTTTTTTATAATAAAAGTAAAATTATCATTTTGCTTTCAAATCTAATAATATTTAAATGAAATTCAACCATTGTCAAAGAATTAAAAAATTTAAGCATTAAGGAATTTTGCCATTTTAGCCAATAATATATCTTTTTTAATAGGCTTAGTAAGATAGTCATCGGAACCCGCCTGAATAGATTTCTGCTTATCGTTAGGCATTGCATAGGCTGTTTGAACTATTATATATATTTCAGGAAACTGATCCTTTATTAAGGCAATTGCTTCAAATCCATTAAGTTCTGGCATTAACAAATCCAT
Organism: Salinivirgaceae bacterium; assembly: GCA_016342715.1. GTDB lineage: Bacteria > Bacteroidota > Bacteroidia > Bacteroidales > SZUA-534 > JAEINW01. The sequence goes on from JAEINW010000318.1 coordinate 2,645, forward strand.
CAATACCAAATCAATCTTTTGTTTTTCACAAAGTTCGACGGCTTCGTACCCAGTTTTTGCAAAAAGAATGTTTGCTTGGGTTGTACCCAAAATATTTGATAACAGCAAAGAACAGTCCTTGTCATCATCAGTAACTAAAATATTTTTTCCTTTCCAATTGTAAATTTCCTCCGTATTATCAATAAAATCAATAGTTTCGCCGTCAACTCTAATCAATGGTAGTTTAAATTTGAAAGTCGATCCTTTATCTATTTCAGACTCTACCCAAATTTTTCCATTCAACAAATTCACTAATTCACTACTAATTGATAATCCCAAACCTGTTCCTCCGTAAATTTTGGTTCCGGTTTCTTCCACTCTGCGAAATCTTTTAAAAATAAATTCTTTTGCATCAGCAGGAATTCCTATGCCCGTATCTTGCACAAAAAATTCTATTTCGTTTTTAGAATTTAAGTTATATCCAAATTCAACATAACCATAATCGGTAAATTTTAGCGCATTACTTAATAAATTTGATAATATTTGATTTAATCGGTATGGGTCTGTTTTAATTGATAATGAATTAGCTTTTTGGGGCAAAACTAATAGTAGAGCAATTTTCTTCATATTTGCCAATGGCATAAATGAATGCTTTAATTCATTTAATAAGAGATGAATATTGCACGAATTAATATGAATGTTTATTTGATTGGCTTCGATTTTTGAAATATCAATAATATCTTCAATTAAAGTAAGCAGCTTATCGCTATTGCTCTGAATCAAATGTATGTAATTTTTTGAGGCTTTACTAATTTCTGGTTGTGTACTTAATAATTCAGAAAATCCGTTAATGGCGTTCATTGGCGTGCGAATTTCATGTGACATATTTGCCAAAAATGCCGATTTTAATCGATCCGATTCTTCGGCTTTCTCTTTCGCATTAACCAGCTTATTTTCAGTTTTCTTATGTTCTTCAATTTCCTGACCCAAACTCTTTGTTCTAATCAAAACTCGCTTTTCAAGATCTTCATTAACCAATTGAAGGCGACGTTTTAATTTTATATTATTTAAATTTCTATTGTATATAAATAAGGCAATGAGCAGCAAAACAATAATTAAAAATATGGCACTTATTATTAAATTTTTACTTCTAATAAGTTTTAAATCTCTCTCAACAATATCTTTGTTTAATATTAGTGCATTTTTTTCCATTTGCTGCATTTCGTATTCTACTTCCAATTCAGCAATTTTTTTCATTCGCTCCTCCGACAGCACCGAATCACGTAAGTATGAATATTTCTTAAACTTTAAAAGACTATTTTTAAAATTTCCTTGCCTCTCGTAAAGCTCCGATTGCATAGAATATACTTCAATTAATACTCTAAAAAGATTTGATTTTTTTGTTAGAGGAATACTGCGATTTAAATAAATATTTGCTTGCGAAAAATTCCCTTTTATTAAATGTGTTTTCCCAATATTTTTATATGTTATTGCAGAAAGATTAATAAAATTATACTTCTTGCTTTCGCTGAGCGATTTTTTATAATAAAAAAGTGCACTGTCCAATTTATTAATGCTACAATACACATTTCCAATATTATTTAGTACCGCACAATGTTTTTCTCTTAATTCCAGTCCATTGGGTTTAAATTCAAGTGCTTTTTTATAAAACAATAAAGCTGAATCATTTTTATTCTCATACCAATAAAATGAGCCAATAGAATTATATACCGTTGCAAGAGCATCAGAATTAATGTTTTTACCAATAGTTAATGCTTTAATATAACATTCCTTAGCCTTGTCCTTTTCTCCTATCATTCGATATACAATACCAATATTATTTAAACTTTTCAGTTCTCCTTCTTTGTCAGCCAAAAAAATATATTTATTCATGGCCTTGGTGTGATAATCTAAGGCTTTATCATAGAAACCACTGTAACGATATATAGCACCTAAATTATTTAAGCAGTTTGCAATACCTCTGGTATTGTTAAGCTGTTTGTATATTTCAAATGCAAAATTTAATTTTTCTGATGCTAAATTATTTTGACCTTGCAATTGGTCAATAATAGCATTCTCGTAAATTGAGTTAGCCACCATTAACGAATCATTTGCATTTTTTGCTTTTTGAAGGGATTCCTCTTTTTGTAATACTTGATTATTTGCATTCGAAATGAATTCAG
>JAEINW010000319.1 GCA_016342715.1 Salinivirgaceae bacterium
TAGCTCCTGACAGCATTTGTAAAACAATAAGCCCTTATAATTGCTGCGTCTGTACATATGAACTTATCTACTGACCTCTATAAATGATATATCAAAAAGCAATTTTTATTCTGAGTTTTTTTAAATCTTTTATTCTTGCATTTACTGTAGGTTTGACCAAGACAAATTTTGGGGTTTGCTTAGGTATGTAATTCCGGTAAAAATGCTATTAATAGCTGTATTGATTTATTTTATAATAAAATTAATATGGCGAACTAAAATATCCAATAATACCGATTATCATTCAAAATGCGCCTTAATAAATAAAGCCGCTTTGTATGTATACCGGCATTTACCAATGTAAATATCAAAATGCCTTACAGTGCATTTTAATATACATTTGGTATAAGTAGTGTCTGTCCATAAAGTCATCGGATGACTCAATTTTGAAATATCCTAAAATATTCGAGCTGATTGTCAATTATTTAGTAAGTCATCCGATGACGATTCAGGTAAAAGGCCGACATTGTAGACAGACACTAAGTAGCATAATTTATTTAGCTTATAGGCTACATGAAAATAAATAAGACTATAATTTTCTCAACTTCTTAGCTTATGGAATAACTATATATGCTATATTTGTATGATATAACATATAAATATGCTATTTTTGTGTAAATCTAATTATACACATGATAGAAAGAGCTATATATATTGAAAGAATTAAGCCTTTTATTAATAAACAATTGATAAAAGTTCTCACTGGGCAGAGACGTGTTGGTAAAAGTGCTGTTTTATTATTATTGATTGATGAGATAAAAAAACAGAATAAGGATGCTAATATTATTTATATTGACAAGGAAGACTACGGTTTTTCATCAATTACAAATGATATAGAGTTAAACAACTACATTATTCAAAACAAGAAAGAAAACAATAACTATCTGTTTATTGATGAAGTACAAGAAATAAAAGACTTTGAGAAAGTACTACGCTCATATTACAAAAAAGATAATTTTGACATTTTTATTACTGGTAGCAATGCAAATATCTTTTCAAGTGAACTTTCAACACATCTATCTGGACGTCAGATCGAATTTAGCATTGGTAGTCTGAGCTTTAATGAATTTTGCCTTTTCCATATGATGGAACAGAACCAAGAAACACTATTTGAATATATTAAATATGGTGGATTACCATATTTAATGCATCTGCCAAAGAATGAAAAAGTTAGGTTTGAATATCTGAAAAATATTTTTGACACCATATTATTTAGAGATATTGTAAAAAGAAACAAAATTAGAGACCCAAATTTTTTAACCGATTTGTTACGATTTCTTGCTGACAATACCGGGAGTTTGTTCTCTGCAAATAGCATATCAAAATATTTAAAATCGCAGCGAATAAATAAAAATGTTCAAATAATAATAAACTATTTAACATACATTGAAGATGCCTGTTTTATTAATAATGTTAAGCGAACAGACATAAAAGGTAAAGCTCAATTCGATGTTGGCGGAAAATACTATTTTGAAGATATTGGCTTACGCAACTCTATAGTTGGATTTAAAATGCAAGATATTGAAAAAATAATTGAAAATACCGTATATCTACATCTCAAAAATAGTGATTATGTAATTACAATTGGTGACTACAATGGTAAAGAGATAGATTTTATTGCATCAAAAAATAATGAGATATCGTATTTTCAGGTTTGTTATTTGCTTGAAAGTGAAAAGACTATTAAAAGAGAATTTGGAAATTTGCTGGCAATAAAAGATAACTACCCAAAGTATGTAATCTCATTCGATAGCTTTTCGACCTCTAACACTTACAGGGGAGTAATACACTATACTCTTTTGAAGTTTTTAAGTGAGTTTCAGTAATTTTTTGTTGGCCTATTACATTTGCCTTTTTTATGGGTTTAACTACCTCAAATTTTGGGGCTTTGGTAAGGTATGCTATTCCGGTTAAATTATTTTTTGTTTTAGTATTGCTTTTGTTACTGCCTGTCAAGGATGTAAAGTAATTCTATTTTTTAGGAAATAATTCTCGATAAGTTCTATAAATAAATTCAAGCCGCTTTTCATCATTTGGATAATCTCTATAAGATTTCGCAGGTTCTGCAATAATACTGTCCAACTGTTGTCTACTTATATTAAATTTTTTTGCAATATAATCCTTGTCTGCTTCTATGGTTTCCCTATTATATGAGCTTTGTTTTATTAATTCCAATGCTTTTTCTCGAGAAATTTGCTGTTCACAAATCCTAGTTGAACTTTGTCGCAGGCAGAGACAGAAAAAAATCTGTGAATTTTCTGGGATAAATATCATCACTTATAAGCAATTTTTATTCTGAGTCTTTTATAAATCTCTAATTTTCGCATTTTCGGTGGGCTTAACCACTTCAAATTTTGGAGCTTTGGTAAGGTATGCAATACCTGTGAAATTGTTTGTTGTTTTAGTTCTATTGGTTCTTTTACAAAAAAAGCAAGTAAAAGAAAAGCTAAATTAACTTGTATGACAATAATAGCCTAAGTAATTCTTTGCTGTTTTCAAATACTTCATCATAAATGTGTACAGCTTGGTTTTTGGGTAAACCCGTTTGTTTTGCTACCTCAAACAAATCCTTTTTATTCGGATTTCCATTCCCATTTATTGTAGTAGTGTGTTGTCCGTTAAATCCTTCGCTAAAAACTAAATCATAAGCTGGCGATAACTGCCACGTTTTATTTTTTAAAATATAGGAAAAGTTTTTTGCGTGGTCGTCTTTATTAAATGTTAAAACATTAAACACCATTTGACGATAAAGCTTTAAAGCTTCCGAAATGCTTTGAGTAAGGGCTAATGTTGCCTTAATTAAATCAATATAGTCTAAGGATGGATAACGAAAACTTGCATATAATAATCCGCTTGCACTATGAACATGATATTTTTCTTTTTCCACCAAATCAAATCGTTGAACACCAAAATACTTTCCATTAAATAATCTTGTCGTTGGGATATCTATACCGCATTTACGGGCAGCAATTGAATATTGGTACTCAATTTCACCAATATTTATTGGGTCTATTGATGATTTAAACTTAATAATCCAATTGACATTATCAACTTTTAAGAACACTTTAGGTCGTGCACCACCCGATGAGCCCCCCTTGTTAAAAAGCCCTTCTAAATCGCCATCAAAATTATTTTGCTGAATCTGTTCTACCTCTTTTGCTATCTGATTTAAATCAGTATTATCCATTTTAGCTACCAGCTCCCAATTAGGTTTAAATCCAAGAGCACCAACACCGTTGCTATTTACTAAACAAAGTCTATGAAGTGTACTTATTTCATTAAGGTTAATTTTGTGTTTTCTTAGAATTCTATCGGTTAATAACTTACCCCATCCATCAGGTAAACAATCATTAAATACCCCAAACAAACCATTAAAAGGATCGTGTTTTGCAAGAAAAACACCTGACCTTAATGGTAAATAAAAGGGAGATATTGAAACACCGCTTGCTAAGTATTGTGCAGTATATTCAAAGGCGCACAAACCATTGGGAGTAAGCGCCAAATTACCAATGTGCTGTTCATTAATAAAAACCTCTACTTTATTTATTGGCTTAATCATTTTTTCGAGCTCTTTTTCTAGTCTTTTTTTCTTTTATTTGAGTTAATTCATCAATACTTGAATATTGCTGCTTACTAAATAGCTCTTTAAATTCGTGAGTGGCATTTAACGCCACGGCCAATAGCAAAATATTTTTCAACGAGATTTCAGCTTTGCTTTCAAATCTTTTTATAGAACCTAAACTGACGCTTGATTGATTGGCTAGTTGGGTTTGTGTTATGTTTTCTTCAATTCTTCTAGTTTTAAAATTATTGGCAATATTTTGTGCCAAGGCCTTAGGATTAAAATCATCAAGAATATAGTTATCGGCTAATATATTATTCATTAGATTCTATAATTAGGGTTAACAGCTATTATATTAGTTGCTAATTTAGCAAATTTAATTCAATTAGCAGCTAATATTATTTGAAAAATTGATTATAATTATTTCTGGATTATTTCGCCCTTTTATTTGGGAGGGGGATGGAATTTTAATGATTTTATCAGGACTTGAAAACTTTTTGATTTTATTATTATCCTTATTTGTTCTTCTGCAAAATAAAATAATTGGGTTTTTAAGAAAATTAGTAGCCGAACCAATACTTCTTGCTTTCTTTGTTTTAGCTATAAGTTTGGATCAAGTAAATATTAGGGTTGTTTTGTTATTTTTTTTATTTTCAAAAAATGGAATTAGAAACTTTATTACACTATTTACTACCTCAAGAGATATTTGAATATTTTGATTTAAAAGAAATCTTAGAGATCGGTGATAATCAATTAGAGCTTCATTTGGATGAGCAGAAAGTACCACCACCAAATCTTTCAGATAAAGATTTAATCTCAAATGGTTTTGACGAACCTGTCCGAATTCAAGATTTTCCATTAAGAGATAAAGCTGTTTACTTTATTGTAAGACGTCGAAAATGGAAAGAAAAAATTACAGGAAAAATCTACAGTAGATCATGGGATTTAACAGCCAAGGGAACCAGCTATTCAAAAGAATTTGCTGCTTTTTTAAAAGAATTATTTGGATAACCATCCCATAAGTAGCAATAGTTTAGAGAAATTTTATCTAATTAATGGCACCTATTTTGGCAAGCAGTATAAAGAACACTTAAGTGATTACAGTAATTGGGAGCAGAAAGATCATGTTGATATTCCGATGATACCCTGCCAGTTATTCCGATGAAACCCTGCCAGTTTTTTTTATTGATTTCTGCAACAA
>JAEINW010000320.1 GCA_016342715.1 Salinivirgaceae bacterium
CACGTAGCGAATTTCATGGGGAATGGAATTACATTATTAAACCAAATTTGTAAACTTTAATTATTGACAGTTCCTTAATCAAATTGATAAAATAAATCATTATGTTCGATTCTTGCAGGAAAACCCCAGCGAAATAGAGATTCTTTTTAAAGAACTACTTATTGGAGTTACCAGCTTTTTTCGTGACCCTGCTGTTTGGAAATATATGCAGGAAAAAGCTTTACCAGAATTATTGCAGCAATTACCCAACGGATATGCCTTGAGAGCTTGGGTTCCGGCCTGTTCAACAGGAGAAGAGGCTTATACTATGGCTATTGTGTTTTCTGAGGTTTTACAAAATCTTGATAAAAATAAAAACCAAAGCTTGCAAATTTTTGCTACCGATTTGGATGCTGATGCCATTGAGCTAGCTCGTAAAGGATACTTTAAGAAAAATATTGAATCGGAGCTTAATCCACAATTATTGAAAAAATACTTTAAATCGGAAGGCGATGGATATAGAATAAATAATAACATTCGCGAAATGGTAGTTTTTGCGCCGCAAAATATAATTAAAGATCCACCATTCACTAAACTTAACTTGCTTTCGTGTCGAAACATGCTAATTTACATGGAGCCCGAACTTCAATATAAAATTATTTCCTTATTTAATTACAGCCTGCTTCCCGAAGGCCTAATGTTGCTCGGAACCTCAGAAACCATGGGGAATAAAAACGAAGGATTTGTTGAGCTAGACTCCAAATTAAAAATATTCAAACGCTTACCAACTCATAAAACAGGTGAATTAATAAATTTTCCAAGTTCATTTAGTCCAACATTCCCCATGAATCCAGAAAAAAAGATTCCCATTATTAAAGAAGAGAATATTCAAAGTATTACCGATCAAATTTTATTACAGCGTTTTGCTCCCGCAAGTGTATTGGTTACTAGCGATGGCGACATTATTTATATTACAGGGCGCACGGGCAAATATTTGGAACCCGTTGCCGGAAAAGCAAATTGGAACATTCATGCCATGGCACGTGAAGGCTTGCAGCAAATATTACCTGGTGCATTTAGGAAGGTCAATCAAAATTACGATGCGGTAGAATATAAAAATATTAAAGTGGGTAGCAACGGAGGAACTCAATTTGTGAATGTTACCATTCAGAGAATAGAAAAACCTGATACCATAAAAAATATGATTATGCTTGTTTTTAACGATGTGAAAGCAATTACTAATATACAAAACAAAACGACTAAAAAACACAACGAAAATGATTCTGAGCGCTCGCAAGAATTAGAATTAGAACTGCAACATAGCTATGCTGAAATACAGAGTACACGCGAAGAAATGCAAACTTCGCAAGAAGAGTTAAAGTCAATTAATGAGGAATTGCAATCAACCAATGAGGAATTACAATCAACCAACGAGGAGCTTACCACCTCAAAAGAAGAAATGCAAAGCTTGAATGAAGAATTACAAACGGTAAATATTGAATTGCAAGACAAAGTGAATGCTTACGTTCGGGCAAACGACGACATGAAAAATTTACTCAACAGCGTTGAAATAGCTACCTTATTCCTTGATAAGGATATGAACATTCGCCGATTTACCGAACAGGCAACTAAGTTATTCAAATTACGAAATGCCGATATTGGCCGCCCATTTACTGAATTGGTAAATGTGCTGAATTATCCCGATTTAGAAAAGGATTCTCGCTCGGTTATAGACAAACTTCAAAGCATTACTAAAGATGTGAATACCAATAACGATGAGTGGTTTACTGTAAGAATTATGCCTTACCGCACCATTGATGATAGAATTGATGGATTGGTTATAACATTAACCGATATTACCAAAGCAAAAAAACTTGAATTGGAATTGCTGGAAGCAAATAAAATATTGAAAGCTGGCAAGAAAAAATAAAAACATTTGTAACTTAATAATGTCATTATTTTAAGACAGTGTAATTATGAAAAAGGACAAAAGCAAGCCTGAATTTGATGTTTTACGAGAAAAAGCTGAACAAAAGCTCCTTAAAAAAAGTAAAGGTAAACTTGGAGATTATTCTGAAAGCGATCTGCTAAAGCTTGTTCATGAACTCGAAGTGCATCAAATTGAGCTTGAATTACAGAACGAAGAATTAATAGAAGCCAAAGCAAAAGCTGAAGAAATTACTGAAAAATACATTGAGCTTTACGATTTTGCTCCATCGGGGTATTTTACCTTAACACAAAAAGGTGAAATTGTTGAGTTAAATTTAGCGGCCGCTCAAATGCTGGGTAAAAGCCGATCCGATTTAACAAATAAGCGCTTTGCTTTCTTTGTGTCCGATCAAAATAAAGAGATATTCCACAGCTTTCTTGCGAATGTTTTTAGTGAAAATTGTTACGAATCGTGCGAAATAAGTTTAAAAACCGATGGACATGAACCAATTTTCGTTTACTTAACTGGTTTTCATAACGAAAATTGTGAAACTTGTAAGGTAACAGCCGTTAATTTAACGGTTCGGAAAAAGGCACTTAAAGACCTAGAACAAAGCGAAGAACGATTCCGTAATGCCATAACCTTTGCTCCGTATCCATTAATGATTCATGCCGATGGCTATGTGTTGCAATTATCAGAAACCTGGACAGAGCAAACAGGATATGTCATTGATGATATTCCAACTATAAAAGAATGGATACTAAAGGCATATGGTGAAGATGTCCCCAGCAAAGAATTTATTGATAATTTTTATATAATAGAGAAGGCACAACATGATGGTGAATGGAAGGTAATAACTAAAGATGGAAATCTGCGATTGTGGGATTTTAGCTCCGCTCCAATTGGCAAATTGCCCAATGGTAAAAAGATGGTAATAAGTATGGCTTCGGATGTAACAGATCGTAAAAAGGTCGAATTAGAGTTAATTAAAGCAAAAGAACAAGCAGAGGAAAGTAATCTTTTAAAATCTGCTTTTTTAGCAAATATGAGTCATGAAATTCGCACACCCATGAATGCCGTATTGGGTTTTTCTCAGTTGCTTTTAAGCGACAAAACAACTCATGATGAAAAGAAACAGTATTCAGAGTTTGTTAAAATTAATGGTGAAAGCTTAATGAAAATTATTGATGATATTATAGATATCTCGAAAATTCAGGCTCAACAATTAAAAATTAAAAAAGGCAATTTCGATTTGCATATTCTACTCAATGAACTCCAAAAGTATTACACCCGTTTTTTAATTCAAAAGTCAAAAACTAACATTTTTTTAAATTTAAAAATACCTAAAACTCAGAAAGAAGAATTTTTCATTAATACCGATGAAATTCGCTTAAAGCAAATATTAAATAACCTATTAACTAATGCCATAAAATATTCCGACAAGGGAAGCATTACTTTTGGGTATTCTATAATAAACGATCAATTATCTTTCTTTGTGCAAGATACGGGTTATGGTATTTCAAAAGAGAATCTGTCCAAAATTTTTGAAAGGTTTGTACAAGTTTCCAAAAAATATGTATCAAAACAAGGAGGAGTCGGACTTGGTTTAGCAATTTCGAAAGATTTAGTAGGCTTACTTGGAGGTGATCTTAGTGTAAAATCTATAGAAGGTAAAGGTTCAACATTCACATTCAATATACCATTGGTAGAGGTTAACCCAGATGAAATTGTTAAAAATGAATGGAGAGAAAATATTATTTGTGATTTAAGCAAATACAAAATACTGATTGCCGATGATGAAGATTCAAATTATATATTAACCAAACGACTGCTTAAAGAAACAGGTGTTGCTGCCGATTGGGCTATTAATGGAAAATTTGCTGTAGATATGGTTACAAATAATAATTACGACTTAGTGGTAATGGATGTTAAAATGCCAGATATGGATGGGATAGAAGCTACCAAATTAATAAAACAGTATCATAAAAATTTACCAATAATAATGCAAACAGCTTTTGCAAGTTCAGAGGTAAAAACCAAAGCTTTAGATGCTGGTTGCGATGATTTTATTGTAAAGCCAATATCGTTGGATGGGTTTTTGGGAATGATTGAAAAGCACCTTATAAAATACTAATAAATTGCAAAACACATTTATAATTCAAGCAAAATGAATTACAAAATGTGTGAATATCCACCATAACAATTGGTTTACCTTTCGAATCAGGACTTGGCTTACCATATACTACCATATGGGTGCATTGTTGGATCAATTCTTGAAGTTTTCTGTAACCCAGCACCATCGGTAGATAGCTCGGCTTTATTAAACTGAAATACGTTTAAACTTGGCAGCAAAAACAGGCCGAAGGTCTGTTATAATTATAGCCTTGGGCAACGCCCAAGGTCTAGGGGACAAAAGGTTAATCGTTGCAAGTAGGTAGTTTATTTCTTGCACTTGTTTTCATGCAACGAAAAGTAGCCTGTTTATTTTTACAGTTTATTTCGTCGCAGACTACATTATGCCAGCAGAATTAGAGCACAAAATGCAAATCCCTGCGATCTGGGTTAAAAAACCGAAATACGTTTTGTCAGTCGCACTCTTTGTTCTGTATTCCCTCTCTCCACTTTGCGGTTTCTCTCCAGGAGAGAACTTGCACCTATTAATCGCTAAGTAAATAAGTTAATGCATTACTAGCAAAAGCTTATTCTGCAAAAGTGCTCTCTTGGGAGAGTTGTCCGAAGGACTGAGAGGGAATAATTAGTAGATGTATGAAGTGTTTTTTTAAATTAAGCCTTGGGCAATCTGTCTGCAGTGGGAGTAACCCAGCACCATCGGTAGATAGCTCGGCTTTATTAAACTGAAATACGTTTAAACTTGGCAGCAAAAACAGGCCG
>JAEINW010000008.1 GCA_016342715.1 Salinivirgaceae bacterium
AAGTGGCAGCCTTTGACCGGAATCAGTGGCAGCATATCATCGGAATGAGTGGCAGGGTTTGCTCCGGATTATCCACCAAAAATCATAAGCTTGGGTTTGTTTATACGTTAAAACATAACTTAAACGAAATTAGATTAAGCAAACTACTTATTCAAACTCAATGCTTTATGAATGGTGAATTTTTGACTGAAATGAGTCTCATTTATCCCTCGTTTAAAAAAACCCTCAATTAATGGAACTACTCCATTGTTGCAATCAACCCTTATTTTGATACACTGAATTAAGTTTAATCTAAGTTGAGCGATTGGAGCATAGCGAACAAGCGCTTTACTTAGAGTTAACCCCGATGTAGAGATTGTAGTGTTTCACAAACAAAGTGCAGTGAAATACTTACAAGAACTAAATCGTGAGCGAGAATCGCTCAATTTGGGTTTAAATGACCGTATCAAAAAAAAGGTGTATGCCTCTACCAAATAACCAGCGTTATTTCGGACCGAATCAGGTTCTCTTTACTTATGTAACACAAGCCCTGCTTGCCCACGAAACATATCGAGGGCGGCAGGGCTAATACATCGTCTTACTCTTTTATAAAGCTTTTAGTTCCAATTAACTCATTTAAATGCAACACTATATAGTATGTACCTGGTCGAAGTTTATTTACATTATACTCAACTTTATGCTTTCCAGAGGACTTCCATTGATTTTCAAGATTAGTTAAAACTTTGCCGGAATTGTCGCACAAATACATCGAAACATTGCTAGATGTTTTAAGTGTATAACTCAATTGAATCTTACTATGAGAAGGATTGGGATAAATCTCAAAATGAAATGCATCTTTCGTGTTGACCTCAATTACAGAGACAGATTCACCAATTGCAAAAGGTAAGGAGTTCATTCTGTATAATTCCGGTTTTCCATTGTAATATACTTTCACAAAACATTTATCTGAATTAATATTTGGGACAGTCCAGGCATAAGTTGAATCTGCTGCTAAAACACCATTTTCAATATCGGTCCACGAGATTCCATCATCAATAGAATACTCTAAAGAAAGACTATAAATTAATTCGCTATCCCAATTTATTGCGTAGGTACTATCCTGTAAAAATACCTCTCCACCGAGTGGTGACAATAGGTTAAGTTTACAAACTTTTATATTAACCATGCTTGTCTCAGCATCTGATGGATTACCTGAAGGATAAATTCTGATCTTGAATTTATCTGTTACCACCTCAGGAATTAACCAATTGTAGCTTCCACCAATGGTCGATATACTATCTACCCCTGAATACCACTCACCATCCACGGTGTCACGATAGTCAATGTCGATATATTCAATTGCCTCAGATGTAAAACTAATCGTCATGTCGTCTCCTCCAAGGAAAGTTCCCGCCGTTGGACTAACAAGATTTAACCTACCAAATGAAAAGACGCCACCTTCATCATTAAGTAAGGGGTCAGATGCATCAGCAATTCGGATCTTACATTCGTTATAAAGACTATCTGGTGTTTGCCATTTAAATGATTTTAAATTACATGTGATTGAATCTGCAATTAGTTCCCAGGTAACTCCATTGTCTGTTGAAAACTCGATATCAACATCTGCAATATACTGACTGTTCCAAGTTATCATTTGTTTTTTTCCAGCCAGGAACACACTTCCTTCTATAGGAGAAGTCAGTTCCAGTATTTTAGTTCCTGGAGTAATAACCCGGATACTATCTATCACAACATCTACCAGAGGTTTACCATTTGTATTGGTAGCTACTTCACTAATGGCGAAAACTACATCCATTCCGTCAATTACCTTTCCAAATATGGAATGGACATTGTTTAGCCAGGGAGTTGCTATTACAGTAATAAAATACTGAGAACCATTTGTATTTGGGCCACTGTTAGCCATCGATAATATTCCAGGTACATCATGAATTAAATCCGGATGGAATTCATCATCGAAGGTATACCCTGGACCACCATAACCGGTTCCAAGAGGGTCTCCATCCTGGATCATAAATTCTGAAATTACACGATGAAAGATCAGGTCATCATAAAAACCTGAATTTGTAAGATCAAGGAAGTTTTGTACTGTATTTGGAACAAGATCTTCTCTCAATTGCACATTAAAGTTGCCCATTGAGGTATACCATTGAACCATAGTTTGGGCACTGGATTGGAAAGAGATTGCAATAGATGAGAGTATTATAATGATTATTACTAAATTGATGCGAACTGATTTCATATATGTAATTTTAAATTAATATGTAAACAATTTACAAATTAATTTTAACAACACAATCAGTCCCAAAATAAGCGAGATTTTAAGAGACTTTCAGAAATCGTCACGGAAATGAAAATAGTGCAATTTACCTTCATAGGCTTCATTAAATATTATGACTAAAGTACAATATGCCTAATGACGTTCCCAGTATAAATACCAATTTTGTACAAGAATAAAATATTGCAACGCTGAAGCTTCTCTGAACACGAAACCCCAATTTCTAATACCGAGAGAGACTAGAAAGCGAATACATCCATATTGGGTGCGTTCCTTTAGCTTGTCCTGAGTTCTGTTCGGCACTTGGCGGTATCAGTTTTAAGCTTTTGACATTTCAAAGATTCGCACCTTTTAATTTTTGTGCGAACCTTGTTTAAAAAAAAATAAGGCCTTGGTAGAATTGAACAAAATTCCTTTTCCAATAGATCCTCAAAAATAGCTGTCTTAATTAATCAATGCTAAAATATCTTTGTTGCAATAAATGTACCTAGAGTAACTACTAATAATCCTATAAATACATTTTCAATTTAGTTCTAATAAATTAAATAACAATCTGATACAATGTTCAAACTTTATTATCTAGCTCCAACCTTTTAAAAAATCGTTTTTTTTATAAGATGGAATTTAATAAATCTAAATTATTTATATTGTTTATCAAGCCCTCCGGAAGATGCAGTTGCTTTAATTCGTTCAGCTGATATTCATTATGCAAATCGGTACCCAAAAAATTTACCATTTTATTTTTAATTAGCACTTCAGCTGTTTTTAAAACTCCCGGACCATAATTTCCCCTAAGCGATAAAATATTTGTTTGAAAAAGAACATCTCTATCTTTTAATTCAAATAAGAAATCATGATTGCTATTCCAATACATATATCTTTCGGGATGTGCTAAAATGGGTTTGTAACCATTTGTTTGTAACTCAAAAAAAGCTTCCTTAAAATTTTTCGGGGGTTCAATAAATGAGAATTCCACCAAAATATACTTATCTCCAAAAGTTAAAAGCTCTTCTTTCCCAATTTTATTAACAAAATCAAAATCGATGTAATATTCAGCGGCAGGCTTAACTTCTAATGAAATGTTTTCTTTTGTCAATTCAGCATTTAAATCGCTCAACCCACTTTTAATAATTTCAGGGGTGTTCCGATAATAATCACTCATAATATGTGGCGTGGTAATTGCCTTTTTGTAGCCCAGCTCTTGCAACCCTTTTGCTAAAACCAATGAATCAGCCATATTTTTTGCACCGTCATCAATTCCTGGAATTAAATGTGAATGTAAATCATTCACCAAAAGAGAAAAATCAAAAGGAACCATAAGCTCCTTTTTCCTAAATATTTTACCAAAAAAACTCATAATTATCTATTACTATACATTTTATCGTAATATTTTGAATAATCACCAGAAACAATCCTATCCATCCACTTTTGGTTCTCCAAATACCAATCTACCGTTTTTTCGAGTCCTAGCTCAAAAGTTAACGATGGAACCCAAGCTAATTCTTTTTCAATTAGCGATGCGTCAATAGCGTATCGCAAATCATGTCCAGCTCTATCGGTAACATAGGTAATTAGTTTTTCAGAATCTCCCTCAACTCTTCCAAGTTTGTGATCCATTATTTTACACAACAAGCGAATCAAGTCAATGTTTGTCCATTCATTATGCCCACCAATATTATAGGTCTTTCCATTATCAGCTTTGTGATAAATTTCGTCAATAGCTCTGGCATGATCAAGCACATAAAGCCAATCGCGAATATTTTCACCTTTACCATAAATTGGAATGGGTTTATTGTTCTTAATGTTATTTATAGCTAGTGGCAATAACTTTTCAGGAAATTGATTGGGACCATAATTATTTGAACAATTGCTAATTACATACGGAAATTTATAGGTGTTTCCATAAGCTCGAACAAAATGGTCGCTCGATGCTTTTGAAGCAGAATATGGACTTTGAGGATTGTAGGAAGTATCTTCGTAAAAAAATCCTTCGTCACCTAAGGCACCATAAACCTCATCGGTAGAAACATGATAAAATCTCTTTCCATCAAAATTATCTTTCCAGCTTTCTTTGGCTGCATTTAGTAAGTTAACAGTCCCCAATACATTAGTGCTAATAAAAGCCATTGGATCGGTTATTGATCGGTCGACATGACTTTCTGCCGCCAAATGGATTACACCATCAAAGCTATATTCTTTAAAAAGTTTATTAATGAATTCTGCATCCACAATATCACCCTTTATGAATTTGTAATTAGGCATATTTTCTATATCCGCAATGTTTTCAAGATTACCTGCATAAGTAAGTTTGTCCAAATTAATAATCTGATAATTTGGATATTTATTAACAAATAATCGCACAAGATGTGAACCAATAAAACCCGCCCCTCCTGTAATTAATATTGTTTTATTCATGCTAATATTTTTTAAATATGGTGTATTTCAAACACTGTTTAAGTTACTATTTTAGCAAACTTACTTAATTTTAGTTGCATGCTTAATTGAAGGCAACAATAATTTTGCTAATTTTGTAACATATTCCAAACTAAATGCAAGATATTAATAAATACGTTAGCGGATTACTTTTTATTCATGATTGTGTCATCCTACCTGGTTTTGGTGGTTTTGTCTCAAATGAACGATCTGCCATACATAACGAAGTAAATCACACATTTCATCCACCCAAAAAAGATGTTTTGTTTAATAAAAACCTAACTTATAACGATGGGTTGTTAATTAATTATCTTGCTAAAAATTTAAATATTAGCTATACCGAAGCAAAAAAAAGAATTCAGGAAGAAGTACAAAAAGCTTGGTTGAAGTTGGATAAAAACGAAGAAGTAGTATTTAATGGAGTAGGATCTTTCAAATATGACAAGAACCAAAACCTTATTTTTACTGCCGAAGAAACTGAAAACTTCTTGATTGATTCTTATGGCTTGTCATCGTTTCGATTTCCTCCCCTTAGCTACCAAAAAAACGCTCGCGAAATTATTCCACTATATAATCATACACATATGAATGAGGGCGTAAAAAAAACTTTAAAATGGGCAAGTATACTAATTCTGCCAATTATTGGAGCATTAGCTTTGGTACCCTATTCCAAATCGAAATTAAATCAGCAATCAGCAGGTTTAAATCCTGATATGAATATTGAAAAATCGATTGAATCCACCCATTCTGCCATGCCAAACGATTCAATTACCGATGAGGTTTTAGATCAATCAACAGATAAAAAAGTTGCTCTTTTTTATACAGAAGGAACTCAACCATCGGTTAAAAAGCAACAAACCCAAGGATTCAAATTTTATATAATTGGCGGCAGTTACCGTGACGAAAACAATGCAAAAGAACAAGTGAAAATATATCGCGACAAAGGCTTTGATAAAACTCAAGTAATGTTTGTTGATGAATTGTACCGCGTTTATTTACAAGATTTTGATAGCAAAGTAAATGCAATTCATGAACTGCGGCGAATTCGTAATGAAGAAAAAAATGATCAGGTTTGGTTATATTCCAAAAAAAATAAGGTCAACAAATAGTTGACCTTATTTTTTTGTGTTTAATATTTAAGCACTCTCATAATAAAAAGATGCTTAACGATTGTAAATTTAATCGTCTCATTTTTTTAAATAAAAAAACCACCAAGCTTCTCCCCTCCAATTATATTCCTTTTAAACCGGTTTTGAATTCGGCAGGAATATCGGCTTATTTATCTAATTTCAGATCCCGCTGGAAAATCTTTTTCACAAGCTACAAATCCTAATTCTCCTTCATTATTCTCAGCCATTAAAATCATTCCTTGCGATTCAATACCTTTAATTTTTCTTGGCGCTAAATTTATAAGTATGCTAATCTTTTTTCCAATAATATCTTCTGGCTTATATGATTCTGCAATTCCTGAAACTACCACTCTTTTATCGATGCCAGTATCTACCAATAATTTTAAAAGTTTTTTTGTTTTTGGCACCTTTTCGGCTTCCAAAATAGTACCTGTTCTAATATCTAACTTTGTAAAATCGTCAAAATTGATTTCCTCTTTTGCTGGTGCAGCTTCTTTTTCAGCAGCTTGAGCCTTTTTTGTTTCAACCAGTTTGTTAACCTGTGCCTCTATTTCAGCATCTTCAATTTTTTCAAACAATAAGAATGGTTTATTTATAGTATGACCCGCCTTTAATAATTCTGTAGAACCCAATTGATCCCAAGCAAAAGTTTCAATGTTTAATATTTGCCTGATTTTTTTAGTAGTAAAAGGCAAAAACGGTTCAAAGCCAATGGTGAGGTTTGCGGTAATTTGCAAACAAATATTCATAATGGTTTCCACCCTTTTGGGGTCTACTTTCGCTATTTTCCAAGGTTCGGTATCGGCTAAATATTTATTCCCCAAACGCGCTAAACACATTGCATCTTTCAGTGCTTCGCGGAAGCGATAGTTTTCCAACGATTTTTCAATCTTTTCTTTATACGACGCTAATTCTTCCACCGCCTCTTTATCGTAATCGCTTAATTCACCCAATGCAGGAATCACGCCTTGGTAATATTTTTGAGTCAATACTACGGACCGATTCACAAAATTCCCAAGAATAGCAACCAACTCGTTGTTGTTTCTTGCCTGAAAATCTTTCCATGTAAAATCATTGTCTTTTGTTTCTGGCATATTTGACGCCAACACATAGCGCAACACATCTTCTTTACCGGGGAATTCAACTAAATATTCATGCAACCAAACCGCCCAATTTCTTGAAGTAGAAATTTTATCGTTTTCGAGATTCAAAAACTCGTTTCCTGGAACATTATCTGGCAAAATATAGTCACCATGCGCTTTTAACATGGCTGGAAAAATTAAACAATGGAAAACAATATTATCTTTTCCTATGAAATGAACCAATTTAGTTTCTTCATCTTGCCAATAAGCTTTCCAATCTTTTCCGTTTTCTTCGGCCCATTCAATGGTGTTTGAAATATATCCGATAGGAGCATCAAACCAAACGTACAAAACTTTTCCTTCAGCTCCATCTACTGGAACAGGCACTCCCCAATTTAAATCGCGACTTACCGCACGTGGATGCAAGCCTGAATCTAACCACGATTTGCATTGTCCATATACATTTGCTTTCCATTCTTTATGATCTTCAAGAATCCATTTTTTAAAAAATTCTTCATACTGATCTAAGGGCAAATACCAATGTTTTGTTTCCTTTTTTATAGGCATACTTCCACTTAAAGTACTTTTCGGATTTATTAAATCCATAGGACTTAGCGTAGTTCCACAACTCTCACACTGGTCGCCATAGGCATTTTCGTTCGAACAATGCGGACAGGTTCCTATTATATATCTATCGGCCAAAAATTGTTGTGCTTCTTCATCAAAATATTGCTCTGAAGTTTTCTCCACAAATTTTCCGTCCTTATATAATTTCTTAAAAAATTCTGAGGCTGTTTTATGATGAGTCTCTGAGGTGGTACGTGAATACACATCAAAAGAAATTCCAAATTCTTCAAAAGATTTTTTAATAATTCCATGATACTTATCTACGATATCTTGCGGAGTAACTCCTTCTTTTTTTGCTTTAATGCTTATTGGAACACCATGTTCGTCGGAACCTCCAATAAAAACAACATCTTTCCCTTTTCCACGCAAGTATCTTACATAAATATCAGCGGGTATATAAACTCCTGCCAAATGACCAATATGAACAGGCCCATTAGCATAAGGCAAAGCAGAAGTAACCGTGTATCTTTTAAATTTTTTCATCTATATACAATTTGTGACTATGTTAAGCCTAAGCACATTTTTTTTCTTGTAGCAAGTGCTTAATACTTATTTCAGACATGGTCTGTTTCACGATATAACAATTTATTGAAATTTGAATGGTGCAAAGATATAATTATTAGTGATTGAGATAAATAAACACACTAACAATTTATTGTTGTGCAATTTTTTGAATTTCTTCGTTTAAAACCATCTCATTTATTTAAATTTGTTCAAAACCCATTGTAATGATTACTCCAAACTATCTAGAAAAAGGTGATAAAATAGCCATTGTTGCTCCTGCCAAATTTATTCCACAAGGAAAATACCATCCTATTATTAAATACATTGACGATAAAGGATATAAAGTTGTTCGAGGAAAATCAACCTACCTAGAACATGGCCCATTTGCTGGATCCGATGAAGAACGAAGAGACGATTTACAGAACGCCTTAGATGATAAAGAAATAAAAGCCGTATTTTGTTTGCGCGGCGGATATGGAACTATTCGAATTATTGAAGGTATAGATTTCTCAAAATTCATTCAAAATCCCAAATGGTTGGTTGGCTTTAGCGATATTACCATTCTTCATTCAAAACTAACAAATTTGGGAATTGAAAGCATTCATGGACAAATGCCCGTAAATTTCGCCGAACAAGAATCTATGTCTGGAGTAGCAAAACTTTTTGAAACCTTGGAAGGTCAAACCCTTGAGTATGCAATAAAACCGAACCCAAACAATGTTGCTGGAAATGCTTCAGCAGAAATTGTTGGAGGAAATTTTGCCATTCTTTGCAGTTTAATTGGAACTCCTTATGATATAAATACTGCTGGTAAAATTCTTTTCATTGAGGAAGTTGGTGAATATTTATACCGTTTTGATAGAATGATGTTTCAACTTAAATTATCAGGCAAACTAGATAACTTAGCCGGACTTATTATTGGGGGCTTAAGCAATATGGAAGATAACGAACCAAAATTTCCACTATCAGAATTTGAAATTGTGAAAAATCATATTAAAGATTTAAAATACCCTGTTTGCTTTGGTTTTCCTGCGGGGCATGTGAGTGATAATTTTCCTCTGATAATGGGAAGAAATGTCATCATTCAGGTGAACGAGCTTCAAACAAAAATTAGCTTTAAAAAATGAGCCAACATAACGAAACCGGAAAAATAGGCGAAGAATTAGCCAGAAGTTTTCTTTTAAAAAAAGGATATAAAATACTCGACATTAATTGGCGATATAACTTCAAGGAAATTGACATTATTGCTCAGCAAAATAACATTATGGTTTTTGTAGAGGTAAAAACACGATCGACCTTAGCTTTTGAATTGCCTCAGGAAGCAGTTACGCCTAAAAAAATGAAAAATCTGGTTTACGCAGCCGATGTTTATTTAAACCTAAAAAATATTGAATTTGAAAGCCGTTTTGATATTGTTACCGTTTTAACCAAGGATGAACCCAAAATATTAGAGCATATTGAAGGGGCTTTTCAAGCAAATGATTTAATTTAAAATGGCAAGGCTTGCAACTCAAATAAAAACGCTGGCTAACAATTTTTTAGGATTGTTATATCCCGAATTTTGTGCTGCCTGCAATCAAAATTTAGTTAATCAAGAAAAAGTTCTATGCACAAAATGCTTGTATGAATTACCACGAACTTATTTTCATAAAGTTCCAGGAAATCCCATTGAAGAAATTTTTTGGGGGAGAGTTCTCCTTGAAAGGGTTACCTCCTTTTATTTTTTTCAGCAAGGAAGCAAATACCGGAAATTAATTCACAAACTCAAATATCAAAATCAACCAGAAATTGGCATTGAATTGGGAAAACATTTTGCTGCTGATTTAAAAACCGAAGCTATTTTTAATGAAATTGACCTAATTATTCCAGTGCCCCTACACAAGAAAAAATTAAAAATGCGTGGCTACAATCAAAGTGAAATGATTGCGCAAGGCTTGGCTGAAATCCTTCCTGCAAAATTGGATACCAAAAGTTTAATTCGCAAAACCTTTACTCAAACACAAACTAAAAAAAACAGGTATGAGCGTTGGGAAAACATTGAAACTGTTTTTGAAGTAAAAAAACCAGAAATAATTGAGGGGAAACACATTCTTTTGGTGGATGATGTTTTAACAACTGGAGCAACACTTGAGGGTTGTGCTCAATGTTTATTAAAGGTAAAGAATGTAAAGGTGAGTATTGCGACCCTTGCTTTTACGAGTTTACAGTAAAATTTTCCTCGCTAAGAGCGCTAAGGAATTAACGCAAAAAAACGCAAAGTCTATATCGGTAGATTATTAACAATTCTATAAATACCTTGCTTTACCTTTGCGAACTCGGCATTGAATTCTCTGCGAACTTTGCATGAACTCCTTTAAAAGTCGTAATAAAAATTTTGTAAGGATGTTCTAATTCCAAAAGTTATAAGCCCTTGATTTGTGTTAATAGACGACGAACTTTCTTTTCGGAGGGTATATTTCAAATATACATTCAGATTTGTTCTTTTGTTTACTAAATAAGCAACTTGAGCGGTGGCATAAATCAAATTTACTTCTTCCGCTTGTCCCAAATAGTTATCATACTCCTTTTCGTGTGTATCATAATCCTTATAAAGATCGTTTCCAAAATTTAGATTTGCGGTATCTCGTCCATGCTTTGCGTAAGATATTCTTCCTTCAAAAAATATTCTATCCTTGTTGTATCGAACAAATGAAACCGACTCCCAAAAATTTGATCCTAAAGGATGTGCCAAAGGTTGATTATAATGAGCATAGTTCCGCAATGTGCTATTATGTGAATACATAAAGGGTCGCACATAATTAAACTCTGTTTGAATATCTAGGTGTTCAATTTCAAACAAATCATACGTTTTATACCCCGCTTGAATTCCCCATTTATTAGCCCACCAACCATTGCGGGCTTTTAATTCACTAAACTTAAACTCATCAATTACTGCTTGCCCATACAAAATATGATTGTTGAATAAGGTTAGTTTCCCATTGATACCCATAATGGCATTATCGGGTGAACTAACAGAAAACTCAACAGGACGTAAAAATATTACGGGATTTGCGTAGTTAAAATCAAAGCCACGAACTCCCGTGCTATCGGCATGTTGCCATATGATGGCTTCAAAAAAACCAATATTTAGCCAATCGGTTACGCTCCAATCCAGATAATGCATGGAGCTCCATTTTTTATCAAAAGGAATACCATAAGGGTGTTTTACTGTTAAATCTTGATATTGCGACCAGATGTTTACATATTTAATATTCCAAAAATCGGTTGTTATTCTAAAGTAAGGATAGTTAAATGAATTATCTGAGAGCAATAAGGAACGATAGCCATCGCCAATAAAATTTTTACCATGCCCAAAAGTGAAATTGAAATGTTCGCTGGGTGTAAAAGAAACATAGCCTTCCGCAAATCCATAATCGTAAGTTTGGGGTAATGAATCCCCAAAAGCTTTTCCATATCCTTGGCCTGGCATTACTTTACGACCTAATTTTTGAATTCTAGCGTGACGATAATCGTTAAAGCGCGCTTGATTCTCATAAAATGATGTGGAAACCGAAACATATTTACCCAATTTAGCATTTACCAAAACCCCACGAGTATTAATATAACTCATGTTGGACGAATCTAAATCTTTTCCAATTTCAAAATTAAAAAGTGGATCGATGGTAAATGAAAAGTCGTCTTTCTCAAATTGAATTAAACTACGGTTAAAAATTATGTCACCCGCTTTTGAATTAACCAATTTTAAATTAAGTGAATCAGTAGTTACAATATTATATACCTGACTATTCAAAAAGGGTTTAACTGAAGTGTGAAATCGTTCGGAACTTTTATATACATATCTGTCAAAATGCCTAAATGATTGGTTTTGATATAGTGAATTAGATTCCTGCGCTGAAAGAAATGAAAAATGAAAAATGAAAAATGAAAAAATACCTATGCTTAATTTTACGCTTTTGTTCATAATTGGTCTTATAATTTATTACAAAAGTAAAAATAGGAATAATTAATAATGGATGGTATTTAATTACATGAATTACTATTTTAAAATGATTAGGAAGAAGGGAAGCTTGTTATTAGTTACTGGTTCCTTGTTAAAAAACTTTGTGTCATTATCTCTGTGCTTATATTTTTTACCACTAAGGCAGCAAGTCACAAAGTTTTATTCAATTTCTTTTCTTTTTTCTCTGTGTCTTTGTGTCTCTGTGTTTTTATTTTTTAACCACTAAGGCACTAATTAAAAAAACTGTTACACTAAGTTTCACAAAGGTAACACGGAGTTACACGAAGGGGAGATAAAGATGCTGCTGATTACTTGTTAAAAAAAAGAAAGGTTTAAAGGAAAAATGCCGCAAATGCGCTAATTAATAGAATAACTAAAATTATATTACGAAACCATAAACTTACAAAAGCAACAAAAGCTAATTCATGGGGTGTGCTCCTTTGGGGGAGCTGTCCGAAGGACTGTGGGGGAATTGATTATTAGTTACTGATTGCTGGTTAAAAAACTTTGTGCCTTTGTCTCTGTGGCTATATTTTTTCACCACTAAGGCACCAAGTCACAAAGTTTTATTCAATTTCTTTTCTTTTTTCTCTGTGTCTTTGTGTCTCTGTGGTTTTATTTTAAACACTAAGGCACTAAGTAAAAAAATTGTTACACAGAGCTACGCAAAGAATATAGTAGAGTTTCACAGAGAAAAATTAAAATTATTGAGGGTTGCTGGTTAGCAGTTAAAAAATCTTTGTGCTCTTTGTCGTGAAAAACAATGTGCAATTAAAAATAGGGCTAAATGGAAAAAACGAACCTAAAATTATGTATATTTGTACCGTATTTGGTACGCAATATAAAAAACAGAGAAATGAAAGTAGTTTCTAGTCGTGAGTTCCGTGATAATCAGAAAAAATATTTTGATATGGTTGACAATAAAGAACAAATTATTGTTAAGCGAAAAAATCGTGCGTACAAGCTTGTTCCTGTATCTGATGATGATATGTTAGTTGAAATCCCTCAAGAATTTAGGATTGATCCATATGAGGTTAGTCCTAGTGGTGATATGTTTTGGGCAGATAAAAGAAATGTGGAGATTGTAAAAAAAGCGATTGAGAACAAAGATCAAATTGCAGAAAAACTTAATTCTACAGATGCTCTTAAAAACTTTCTGAATACCCTTTAAATGTATATACTCCACATTACTACTCAAGCAAAAAAGGATCTTGCTTATTTGAAAAAGAATGGAGGGAAAGCTGTAACGAAAAAAATTGAAAAACTTCTGCTTGAACTTATGGAACATCCAAAATCAGGGACTGGGCAGGTGGAACAATTAAAAGGAAACAGACAGGGTGCATGGTCAAGACGAATAGATAAAACAAATCGGCTTATTTACAGCATTGCTGATGAAATTGTAACAGTTGAAGTTGTTTCTGCCAGAGGACATTATGATGATAAATAATTACTTTAATTAAATTTTGTGCCTTTGTCTCTGTGGCTATATTTTTTCACCACTAAGGCACTAAGTCACGAAGTTATTTCTTCAATTTTTTTCTTTTTTCTTTGTGTCTCTGTGTCTCTGTGGTTTTATTTTTTAACCACTAAGGCACTAAGTAAAAAAATTGTTACACAGAGCTACGCAAAGAATATAGTAGAGTTTCACAGAGAAAAATTAAAATTATTGAGGGTTGCTGGTTAGCAGTTAAAAAATCTTTGTGCCCTTTGTGAAAACAACTTAGTGTTCTTTGAGGTGAAAAACAATGATCAATTAATAATTAGTAATGAAAAGGGATTAGTTGCTGGTTAGCAGTTAAACTTTGTGTTACTAGAGTTTCACAAAGTAATTATTGTCCACGAATTACACGAATGAACACGAATCAAATAATAATTAAACCTTGCTTGGCTTTATACCCGGATGGTCTTTAAATAAGAGGAGATCGTTGACTATGGTGGTTTAATGATGAAAAACAACTAATGAGATAGACTATTAGACTTAGTGTGCCTCTGTGAAAACGTGGAGAAACTTTGGGTTGCTAAAATTGTTGTTTCACAAAGTACCACAAAGGAACACGATGGCTCGCAAAGTAATTATTTGCCACGAATGAACACGAATTCAATAATAATTAAACCTCGCTTGGCTTAACCCGGATGGTCTTTGGGGAGATTGTTGACTTGTTGGTTTAATGATGAAAAAACAACTAATGAGATAGACTATTAGACTTAGTGTGCCTCTGTGAAAACGTGGAGAAACTTTGGGTTACAAAAATTGTTTCGCAAAGTACCGCAAAGGAAAGCATTTACCTGCCTTTGGTAGGCTAAGTATCGCAAAGTAATTATTGTCCACGAAGACACGAATGAACACGAATCCAACCAAACGTTTGCTTGTAGTGGTAGCTGTAGATTTTTAATAGTACGCAATGCAATCGCGCACTAGCGGGGACGTTTACCTTAGACTGGTAAAGGGTTTATACTTATCTGTACCCCAATTGCTCTTAAAACTTTCATTATAGTTCCAAATTGAGGTTTTGAGCCATCAGATAAAGCTTTATACAAACTTGGTCTACTTAATCCAGTCTCAGCTGCAATTTTTGTCATTCCAATTGCTTTTGCAACATGACCAATTGCTGCAATGACATCAGAATTATCCCCGTCTTCTAAAACAGCGTTGAGATATTCAGCAATCATTTCATTACTATCTAAATAATCTGTTATGTCAAATTTTGATGTTTCCATATCTCTTCTTTTTATTTTTTTTCAATATCTCTTTTGCTTTTTCAATGTCTTCCTGTTGAGTTGATTTGTCCCCTCCAATAAGAAGAAGAATTATTTTACCATCTTTCTCATTAAAGTAAACTCTGTAACCTTTGGCAAAATTTATTTTTAATTCCCTAACACCGTCTCCTACAGGTTTGCAATCTCCAAAATGACCATCTCTTTCCAGTTTTTGAATTCTAAACAGAATTTTAGCTTTCGCTCTAAAATCTTTTAGCTTTCTTAACCATTTATCAAACTCAACTGTTTTCTCAATAAAGTACATTCATTAAACTGTATTCATTCGGATACAAATTTACGTAATTCTTTTTTGATAATGAAAAATGTCAGTAGATTTTTTTCAATCCCGATTGGGCCACAACAACATAATAATAAGGAGGTTGGCGAGATAGACTATTAGACTTAGTGTGCCTCTGTGAAAACTTGGAGAAACTTTGGGTTGCTAAAATTGTTGTTTCACAAAGTACCGCAAAGGAACACGATGGCTCGCAAAGTGATTATTGTCCACGAATGAACACGAATCCAATAATAATAAATTCAAAATAAAACTTTTTGCTATTTTGTGTTATATACAAGTGGGTTTAGTCGGAAATAGTACCGTTTCATTTAAAGTATTAACTTTACAAAAAAACTAGATGCAAAAGATTCTTGAAAATAAAATAAAAGATTTACGGACACTTTGTACAATGATGGGTGTAAAAAGACTGTATGCTTTTGGTTCAGTTGTTTCTGATGACTTTAACTCAGACAGTGACATTGATTTCCTGATATCATTTGCTGATAAGTTAAGCATTGAAGAGTACACTAATAATTACTTTGCTTTACACTACAAATTACAGGAGTTATTTAAACGCAAGATAGATTTAGTAACCGAAAGAACGCTATCAAACCCGTATTTTATAGAAAGTATCGACGAATCAAAACAGTTGATTTATGAAGCGTAAAATAAAGAAGTATTTATTTGATATAAAAGTTTCAATCGACTCAATATTTGATTACTTAGGAGACAAAAGGGATTTTTTTGATTATCAACAAAATAAACTTTTGCGTAGAGCTGTTGAAAGAGAAATTGAGATTATTGGAGAAGCTACCCATCGAATTCTAAAACTAGACGATACAATTTTAATTGAGAATGCGAGACAAATTGTGGATACTCGAAATTGGGTAATTCACGGTTATGACAAAGTTGATGATGTTGTTGTTTGGGGGATTATTTCTAATCACTTACCCAAACTTCGGAAAGAAATTGAGAAATTACTAGAAACGTAAGAGTGTCGCTTAAAATGCCTTATCTTACTAAAATTGCTTCACAAAGTACCGCAAAGGAAAGCATTTACCTGCCTTTGGTAGGCCAAGTATCGCAAAGTAATTGGCCACGAAGACACGAATGAACACTAATCATCTAATAAGACATTTCGATAAATAAAATCTAAAAATTTCAACAAGTTTAAATGTAAGATTTTCTATCCTGAGGTTTCGGGAGGGATTTCTCAAGTCTAACCATTGGAAAAGCTTACACCTCGTTTTACTTTACCAATGGATGATTTGGGGTAATAATATGGAGGTAGGCAATACTATTTATGCTCTTTTGCCTTTATACACCAAAAGCACCGCCAAACCCAAGGCTATGCCTATTAGGTTGAAATAGATATCATTTAAGTCGAAATGCCTATGGCCGTGGGTAAACCAGGCTTGTAGCAATTCAATTAGTAAGCCTAATGCAAAGGTAATAAGTGAAATTTTGAAAAGGGAGAGTTTTTTGAAGAGAAGTTGGGTAACTACCATAAATAGAGCGAATATGGCCAAATGAAAGTGTTTGTCTTGAGAAACCCACCACGATTTTACCACACCGGTTAAATCTATTAGGGAAGCTGTTATTACTATGACAATAATAAGAAGCCAAGCTATAAGTTTTTTTGTAGGTGTTTTCATTTTTTTAGTAGAACCCGGTGAAATCGCTTACTAGCGAGGGTTTATTATTCAGTGATTGATTTGATGTTTTTTTCCAATCCAAGTAAGCTATCGTGAATTATTTGCCATACTTCCTCAACGTCAATGCCGAAATAATTATGCGCAATAATATTTCTAAAGCCTTTGATTTTATGCCAGTCTATTTTTGATTCTGTTGACAATTTAAAAGTTTCAGATAATTTTTCTGCCATTTCACCAATTACAACAAAATTCATCATAACAGCATCAAATGATTTTGTGTCGTCTTGAAGTTCATCTGCATTTTTGTATTGACTAATATAGGTCTTAATTTTGCTTAGAGATTCCAAGATATTCAACAAACAAGCAAAATCTTTATGTGATGGACTATGCATAAATTATATCTGATTGAATTTGATTTTTAAAAATCGGCTTGATATATTTCAATCTGCAAATATCAACTTGTCGTTGGAATTTTTCCTGAATTTCTTGCTTTAACCTTTGTTTGAGGGTGAATAAATCCGGTGTGTTTGGTTCAAATTCCACAATAATATCAATATCACTATTATCGTTAAAGTCACCACGTGCCATTGAACCAAAGAGTCCAATTTTTGTAAGATGATATTCATTACTCAATCGCTCCTTATTTAATGTCAAATAATTCAATATGTTTGATGAATTCATCATATTAAGTTTTATAATTACGCAAAGATACAAGATTTAATTAAATGGCAGAAATATTAAAAATTACCGCAACCCACACCCTCAACAACATAACAATAAGGAGGTAGGCAATACTATTTATGCTCTTTTGCCCTTATACACCAAAAGCACCGCCAAACCCAAGGCTATACCTATTAGGTTGAAATAGATATCATTTAAGTCGAAATGCCTATGTCCATGGGTAAACAAGGCTTGTAACAATTCAATTAGTAAGCCTAATGCAAAGGTAATAAGTGAAATTTTGAAAAGGGAGAGTTTTTTAAAAAAGAAGTTGGGTAACTACCATAAAAAGAGCAAATATGGTGAGATGAAAGTGTTTGTCTTGATCAACCCATAAGGATTTAACAACACCCGTAAGATCAAGCAATGAGGTGGTTACTATTAGTAAAATAATTAACCCCAATTATTCTTATGAATAATTGCTGTCTGCGACAGCGACTAAGATTAGCTAACATTTTTGTTACTCAAAAATGAGTTAATCTAAATCGGGATTAACCGCATTTACATTCATCTTGTTTAAATTTGATGAATAATGCGGGTTAATAGCCATAATATGAGCTTGTTGCTTAGCTTTTTCATATTGCGTATAATTGCTTAAAGAATATTTACCAAAATGAAAGTGCTAAAATGGCCTATTTATTCATTAGGCTCTTTTGTTTTCGTTTTAGAATAAAACTTGGCAAGAGAACAGAAGCAAAAGCAATTATAGTTAAAATAATAGCTTGAAATTTCATATTCATGCTTAGCAAAGCTAATCCAATAAAAACTAATGAATAAATAGAGAGCATTAAAGTAGCACGTGTATGCGAAAAACCAAGGTTTAATAAAACATGGTGTATATGGTTTTTATCGGGATGAAAAGGGGAGCGTTTTTTTAACAAACGTATGGTAAATACTTTAACCATATCAACCAGAGGCAAAACAATAAAGCTCATGGCAACAACTGGTGAACTTTCTATTTTATAAATACCGGTATAGTCTTTATTGGTTTCTAAAAATTGTATGGCAAAAAATGCCAGCAAAACACCTAATAACAGCGAACCCGTATCGCCCATAAATATTTTTGCTGGAGTAACATTGTATTTTAAAAAGCCCAACAGAGCACCCACAATTGCTGCAACAATGATTACCATTTGCATGCTTCTTTCACTGCCCTCTATGTAAAACCAAATACCAAAAGCTACACTAGAGATTATAGATGTTGCTGTACAAAGACCATTAATACCATCAATTAAATTTACCGCATTAATAATAGTTAAAAACGTAAACATGGTAAAAGTAACACTAAACCAATAAGGCAATTCATTAATATGAAATAACCCATAAAAACTGGAGATTCGCACATCTCCAAGCATAACAATTGCGCCAACAGATAAAAATAAGCCGTTGGCCTTTTTCATAGGATCAAGAGCTATAATATCGTCTTTCATTCCCAAAAAGAAGGCCATTACAAATGCAAATTCTAAATATTGCAAGCCCGGGAAAACCTTAAAGTCAGCAAAAAGTGTCATGGAAAGAATAAACCCAATAAAAATACCTAACCCTCCTAAAGTTGGAATGGCATGAGAATGAGAACCCCTTTCACTTGGTTCCGCAAATAAATTCTTTGCTTTTGCAATTTTAATTAATACAGGAATAACAAAATAGCTTATTACCAAAGCAAATAAAAAAGCAAATAATATAATAACTTCTTTTGAGAGATGCATATGAATTATTTATTTTACTAAAAAAATTTAGGATAAAACAGTTTTATAAAAATATTTCATTAATTTATCAATTGTGAAAAAATGCTTTTACTTTTTTAAAAGTTTAAATTTATATAACAATATAACAAATGAAATTAGCCCAAGTTGTTGTTTGAATCTTTTAGGTTCTTTCACCAATCTATAAAGCCACTCTATTTTTAATTTAATATACAAATTGGGAGCTCTCTTTAGTTTACCCGCCAAAATATCTAACCTGCCTCCACTACCCACAAAAATAATTTGAGGAAATATTTTATTAAGTTCTGCACTAATGAGTTCTTGCTTAGGCGAACCTAGTGATATCATAACCATTTGAGGCTTACTCTCACTTAACTTCTCCTTTATTTCATCAAGATTTGAGAAAAATCCATTCGCCCGACCCACAACATTAATATTTGGATATTGAATTTTTACGTTTTCAACAGCTTCTTTATTATTATCTTCTGTTGTACCAAAAAAAAACATTCTCAATTTATGTGTATTAGCTACATCTAACGCCAAACCGGGTAAATCGAGCTTTATAACTTTTTGCTTATGCAATACTTTAAACCCCAACTGAGCCCCAACCCCATCAGGAGTTTGAATTAATGCATTATCTATTACCTGTTTAGTCTGGTGATCATTATTGTAATTTACAATTTTTAGTGCATTAATGGCTGCCGTATAACCACCCCTATTATTCTTTATATTACTAAGTATAAAATCTTCAACTTCTTGTTTGGACGTTACATCATAACAAGGACAATTTAAAATGTATTTTTGCTGCATAAATAAAATCTTTTGAATAGCCGTCTTGATTTTTACAAATTGCCCGAATTCACCAATAACCTCGGCTTTACAAATAATATTAGAGCTTACTTTTAATAATGGTTTCAATATTCCTTAGAGAAATCATATCTAGAGTTTCCATAAGTTCAAGATCAATATTGAATTCTGTTTCAAGCTGCTGAATTAACTCAAGGTGTGTAATAGAATCCCAATTATCACAATCATCCTTTGAAAAATCATCACTGATTTTATTAATTTGTATTTCAAACACATTAGCTATTATTTTTTTTATTCTTTCCATCTTGTCGTTTTGTATATTCTGTTAATTGACCATATTTTCCAATCTTTACATCTCTGTAAATTATCTTTGCAGGATTTCCTTCAACAATACAATTAGAAGGTATATTCCCTTTAACAATAGAACCAGCACTAATTATTACATTATTATTAATAGTCACACCTGGTAAAATCACTGCATTGATTCCTATAAAGACGTTATCTCCAATTTTGGTATCTCTATGTACCCTATCTCCTAAAACGTGATCGTGGGTTAATATGCTTGCTCCCCTGGCAACACCAGAATAAGCCCCTATATAAATACCTTTTGGATTAGTTTTGTCTAAGTACGATTTTGTTGATACTATAGCTGTTTCATGAATATTCATTTTATATAAACTACAGTAATAAAACAGCATTATTTTTTTTGCTATTACATGCCTAATTAATGTTCGTATTTTACTTATCATATTGTTTCTCCCATAATATTATACCAGGACCTGGAAATATATCCAAAATCTTAGAATCACTACTTATTTTTTCTTGTTTTAAAATAAACCCGGCTTTTTTAATAGCATTAGCGCCATTAATATTTCCAGAAATAGAAGTTAATTGAATCTTGTCAAATGTCTTATCTTTAGCAACATCATTTATTGCATAACCAATTAGTTTATCTAAAATACCAAAACCTCGATA
This sequence comes from Salinivirgaceae bacterium, assembly GCA_016342715.1. GTDB lineage: Bacteria > Bacteroidota > Bacteroidia > Bacteroidales > SZUA-534 > JAEINW01. Next base: position 20,946 of record JAEINW010000008.1, read on the forward strand.
TTTGTTCATTGTAAACCCGAACTCCATTTGTAATGTATTAGGATCCCTAGTGATATCAATAGCCGATATTATTTTAAGTTTTTCAGATGCCTCCGCATTAAAATATTTTCTAAAAAATGAATTGTAAATATTAATTTTAATAAAATTACTAGATAAATTATTCTCAGCCTCTACCCATGTACCAATACTTGCAACAGCTTGTTTGTCAATTTCAGCTATATAATGACCAAATATAAAATATTCATTTCCAGGAACCTTAGCTTTTAATATTTGATTTGTAATATCTAAAAGGATATATTCGCTAATCCCAAAGATCTTTTGTAGTTTGGAAAATTTACTTCCTGATTTATCCGATTCTACAATACTGTTTGCAATAAAGTCAACATCATTAAGGGTTGCTTTTCTATAGGTTAGATTTAACATAACTTTTTAGTTTGTTTTTATCAACTTTACCATTTTTATTCAAAGGTAATTTTTTAATACTGATTATTTTTTTGGGAATCATATAATCCGGTAATTGCTCCCTAAGGCCTTGAAGAAGTATATCCAGATTAACGTCCCCTTCTACAAATGCAATAATTTTAGTATCATCATCAATTGTTATTACTGAAGTGTTTAGATGTGTTTGGGATGAAATTTCATATTCTACTTCAGAAAGCTCAACTCTAAAACCCTGAATTTGCACTTGAGAATCGATCCTACCAACATAAAAATAATCACCATCAATATCAGTAAAACAAATATCTCCCGTTTTATATGAATTTACATTATCTTTGGTAGAAAAGCATTCCAATGATTTTTCTTCATTTTTAAAATACTCTTTAACAACTTGACCACCAGAAAGTATTAATTCGCCCTTTTGATTACGTTCTAAATTAGAAGTGTTTTTTGATTCAATTGATAACTTAGTGTTAAACATTGCCTTTCCTATTGAAACAATTCCATTATATTCTTTTGAATCTTCACGAACTTCATATGAGGTACAAAAAATAGTCGCTTCTGTTGGTCCATAAACATTGAAGGTTTTACCATTTGGTGTACATTTATTCCATCCAAGGGCATTATCCATTAATAATGCCTCTCCACAAAAAAGGGAATATTTGAGATTTGGTAGTTTTATCTGTTTAAAATATGGTTTAAGTGAATTTATTATTGAAGGTACCATCAATGCAAAACTAATATTTTCATTGGTTAAAATCTTCAATACCTCACCATATTTTAAACCAATGTTAGGAACCGTATATACACAAGCGCCAATAGTTAAAGGGTACAAATATGAGAATACAGATAAATCGAATGTTAATTCAAACATCTGCAAAAATTTATCCTTATAATCTGTTTCAAATTCAAGCTTATTAAACCCCATTAAGAAAGCATTCAAATTACTTATTTTCACAGGAACACCCTTCGGTTCTCCCGTACTACCTGATGTGAAAAATATATATGCTAAATCAGAATCTTCGGCATTATATATAATTCGATTCTCTGAGCTTGAAATACTTTTCGTAAGAATTTCATGAGGTAAATTAAAATAAGAATGCGGCGTCGTATTTAAAATTAATTTAGATTCTGTTTTTCGTAAAATTTTTATATTCCTTTCAAGTGGATTCAATGGATTAATAGGTATAAATCCAGTTCCCAAAAACAATACAGCTAATATACTTGCATAACTATCAAAATTATTATCATAAATAATAACAACAGGTTCTTGAGTTTTGTGTTTAATTATTTCTTGTTGAATTTCAACAATCCTAAACTCTAACTCCTTATAAGTATAATGCTTTTTGGAAATATTAAATGCCGTTCTTTCCTCATATTGTTTTAAAATTGACACTATTTTCTTAATCATTTTTACTTATATTAATCAATTTTATAGTGATAATTAGTTTTATTAAAGTTAATGATTTAACCATTAAAAATTGTTCTATAAAATGCTATTATTCTATCAGCAATAATACTAATTTCTAAATGATTTATTAATGATCTGCCATTAGACCTATCGCTATTTTTACAAACGTCAATAATTTTACCAGCTATTTTATTTGGATCGTAAGGTACAACGTGTGCCTTATAAACATCCTGTACGTTTACAGAGGCATCGCCAACATCAACCGTAACTATGGGGGTATTACAAGCCAATGCTTCTTTAATTACATTAGCAGACCCTTCTGAGATGGAAGTTAAAATCAGTACATCTGCGGCATTAAGAAATAACGGTATTTTTTCAGGATTGGTTGGATAAGGCGAAACAAGCAGGTAATTGGTTTGCGGAAGAAAACCGAAAGTTAGTTTAGCCAAACTATAATTTTTATTAGAATCATTTGGGTTTCCTAAAAACAAAACGATCTTTTTAACTAAATCCAGTTTTAATTTATGTTTCGCCTCATTTTGCGCTATTGGATAGAAGCGATCGAAATCAACACCATTGGGAATAATTTGTGTTTTTTTATAATACTGAGAAGAAATATTTTTCTTCATTTGATCTGTTTTAACAATAATCGCCTTTGAAAAAACAGAAACTATATAAGAAATAAATTGGATTACAATGGAAATTTTATTTTTCGACCCATTTGAATTATTAATGCCAAGCAGGTCGGAGCCTAAATATGAAACAATTAATTTATTGCTTGCCCCAGCTAACAAACATAAGAAGCCATTTGTAGAATAATGGGCATGAAGAATATCGTATTGTTTTTTTAACCTTCTAATTTTTTTTACGTTTGAAATTACTCCTTTCAATTTATTAATTCTTACAATAAAAACATCAACTTTTATTCCTTTCTCTTTTATAGAATCGGCTTGCGATTGAATAAAAGGTGAGATATCGAAATTTTTATTGTTTTGACTGCAAATAAAAAGAACTTTCATGAAATTTTAATACTAACCTTTTGAATAATTAAAAAACAAATATATACCCACAAATATGAAAATGTATACATAAAAAGCAAACTGTCTCCTTTTTATAAAAAACTGCAATCCCAATATGGATATAAATATATAAAAAGGCAAAATTGGTAGAAACATTCTATACAGCAAACCAAAACCACCGATTGCCAAAATCAACATATATATTAACAGAAATGATGTAATAAAAATATTATTTTGTAGAACCCTTTTTCTTATTATGGCTATTAAAAAAAAGAAACCCAAAAAGCTTTTAATAAAACAGTCCGAAATAAGAGCATACCTGGTAATTCCATAATGCTTATCATTTTTTATATCTACCAAATTAGGATAAGGCCCTGTTAGCATTATAAATACTTGGAAAGGCAGACCCACAAAAGACTTAAAAACCGATGTCTTACCTAAATTCACTTCAGTATAGGAAGTTCCGCGTTCTGCAATACCATAGTACATCTCAGATTCATCAGACACACCAGTGGTTAGCATAAAAAACACTAACGAAAATAAAATGATAATAAGAGAAATAAATTTAACAAAGAAAGACATTTGTATTTTTGAAGAAAATAGCAAATAGATAGCCAAGGAAGCAAAAAACGAAAGACCAACAACTGTTCTAAATGCAAATAGGCTTAAACCGATAATTAACAATAAGATTAAATTAATAATGCTACGCCTTTTCGTTTCAAAAATTATAATTATAAGATAGGTTCCATAAATAATAAGCCAAATAAAAAATATTTCTTTTAAATGAAGACCAATATAATAATTCAATATTGGAATAAATGAAAATACAATAGCCGACAATCGAGCTACATTCTCTTTACTTATAACTCTAATTGTTTTATAAAATAAAAACACAGAATGGATAGCAAAAAAAACATTAACCAAACCCACTATAAATATATTAGCCCCAAAAATTTTATATATGCTGCTAAAATAAAAATAGGCACCCTGATCGGATAAAGGTAAATATGATGTCATTGCAACTATATTTAAAGAACTCTCTGCTATTATTTTTGAATATTTATGATATTGGTATGCATCTGATTTTCCAAGTAAGGGAAAGTTAAATACCTCAATAAAATAATAATAACTAAATAGCAATGCTAATACCTTTATAACGACACTAATAAAAAGAAGACTTATTATAAAAGTATTACTACTTAATTGAATTGAATATTTATAGAATAAGGTAGTAGCAGAAAAAAAGAATACAATTACAAAGCTTTGACCTAAGACCCATTCAACATCAATAATATTAATGCCTAAAAAACTATAGGATAAAACTATTGTAATAAAGAAAAATACAATTCCACTAAGAAAAATATTTATATTAAGTTTTTTATTCATTAAAAACTATCCACTGTTTACATTATTTACCATATGCTTTCCAGTTGAAATCTTTTCCCCCAACTTTAGAACAAGTTATATTTAAATTCTAATGTTTTATTTTGATGTGTAGAGAGCGAAAACATCTTTTAATCTTAGGTCATATGAAAGATTACTATTGAACATTCCCTTTTCAAAGAGCCAATTATCATCTTTATAAATAAACCTTCCCGGTGAACCATCTTTTTCACAAATATAATCTTGTACATGTCCAAAAATACACTGTAGTTCATTTATCATATATTCCCCATTCTCATCTTCAAATAAATCTACGGCCATAGAATTGAAAGAATAAAGATCACATAAGTTTTTTACAAAGTTCAATAATTGTACTGGGGGCTCCGCATAGTCAATACCTTTGGTCCCACTCGCCTTATCACCCTGTTTAATTTTTTTATGCCCAAAATACGAATTCCCAATTTTAACAATTCTCCACTCAAATTCATGCGGAATATACTCTTGAAATATCACTAATCCATTCTGAGTTTCATTGTATACTTTTTTATAGGCTTCAAGTCTTCTAAAGATACGTTTGGGGTTCCTAATGATTTTTAAAATGCGACTACCAAACATTCCCATCTTAAGATCTGGACCCCAAGATTGCCGAAGTCCTTTACCTGTAAAAGCTTGTTTTATGTAATGTATTACATCCTCTTTATTTCTAAATATTCGAACCCCTTTGCCTGAGGCTCCAATATTAAATTTAGCTACAATTGGGAGATTTGAATTACGTACAAATTCCATTGCTTCTTTTTCATAATAAAAAACATTTGTCTTAGGATGGTTAATTTCATTAGATGCAAGCCAATATGATAAATATTTTTTATTTTCGTGTAAGGATATTTCATCATAATTCGGATAAACATTGTAATTCAAAACCCTATTAAGAATATATATTCGTTCATCATATAGGTTTTTGAAAATTGATTCTCTTCCTGATGGACACGCTAAAAAACAGTCATAAACTTCTTTTTTAATCTTTATTAGCCAGTTATTTTTTGTTAAATCAATAATATCGGCCTCGATGTTTTGTTTTACACACGCTTTCATCCAATTCTCATGTCCATCATCAAACTCATTTTTTAAAATTGCAACTTTCATAAAATCAAATCCTTAAAAATTAAAATTTATTTATCAAACCATCAAATATCAAAATACTCTTTTTTCTCAATTAATAACACATTATGTCTTTAGGGCTTTTCTTGCCTTTTTCCATACAGAGTCGACTATTCTTCTTATTTTCCCAAAAAAGGTTATATCCCTTCTTTGAATAAAAATAATAAAAGGTAAAATGTAACTTTTATGAAAAAAATAAAATCTCCATAAAATATAATTCATCCTAATTAATTGAAAAATACAATTCCTAAACCTGAGTTTATTTTTGTAATTCGTTAGCTTAAAACGACTTTTTTCATTTTTAAAAATTTGCAAATCTATCTCATAAACAGTTTTTGTAAACTTAATGTTTAATATTGAGCTTATATTTTGACGTTTTGAGATTGGATTAAATTTATTTTCAAAAACATAATCTGAAAAACAAAAATTTCCTAAACTATAAAAAATATATTTATTTTTATATTGTTCAAAGGGTTGAATTGTATGTGAATGATGTCCAATTATTAAATCGGCACCCGCGTCAATAAGTTGCCTTGCTATTTGGGGTTGATTAAAATCGGGATAAAGACCCCCTTCAACTCTACCACCCCAATGCAATAGAACCACCACATGATTGACTTGCTTTTTAAGTATTTGTATGCTTCCAATTGCATTTTCTATACTAAAAATATTAACATAGACATTTGCATCTAAAGGTATTGATGGGTTGGTATCTTCCGAAACAAAATTAAGCAGCCCTATTTTTATCCCATTCTTATCTAATATTAGGGGGTGAGCTGCAGTCTCCTTGTTTTTTGAAGCTCCAATATATTTAATATTATTGTCTTCAAGAAACTGGCTTGTTTTGTTAAAACCATCTTCCAAATGATCATAAATATGGTTTTGTGCCAGACTTACTATATTAACAGGGATTGTATGCAAGTAATTAAGGGTATCTACAGTAGTAGTTAGCCTGGGTTTCTTAGCAAGATTCTCTCCAAAGTCTCCTTTTGCAATACATTCCAAATTCCCCACAACAAAATCCTTCCCCGCAAAAACATCTTTTAAAGAACCAAAAGGATTTTCATTTCTTTTATATTGTTCTATATAATTGCCATTTAAAGATATATCTCCAAGAAAACTAAAATTCAGCATTATTCAAAAAAGTTTTAATTAGTGTGACGGCTTATAGAAAAGTTAATCAAAAGCGATTTACTCATATTCATTATAAAACACTTTAGCATATTCCCTTGCGCAATTTTCAATGGAATATTTGCTTTTAAATAATACTCTATTGCTTTCTGAAATTTTATCCTTTTCTTCAATACTTAGTTCTAAAAATAATTTAATTGCCCTAACCATACTTTCTTTCGTTATATCAGCTGACAAAAAACCATTAACCTTATTTCTTACCAAATCAACCATTCCTCCTGCAGGTGTTGATATAATAGGTAATCCTACCGATAAAGCTTCAAGAACAACTATAGGCATCCCTTCATGTCTTGATGTTAAAATAAGAGCATCCGATAAATACATATAATCTGCAATATTCTCCTTTGGCCCTAAATAAATAATATTTTTATTAGATGTATTATTTACTAATTTATAGTTCTCTTGGTCTTCTGATCCATCTTCACCAATAATTATTAATTTAATGTTTTTATCTGAAAACTCTCCGAAAACATTTAATAGTAAAGGAATATTCTTAGTGCTACTTAAACGTCCAACATATAGAAATATTTTGGACATATTATCGACAGAATATTGTTTCAACTCTTCCTTTATTTGGCTAGATTCAAGGCTTGCAACCAAATGATTTACGCCATTATTTATTGTTAAAAAATTAAGATTTGGAAAACACTCTATAAAATTCTGTTTTATTGTATTGGTTAAGCAAACAAATTTGATTTTTTTAAAAAACCACAACTTTGAAAATTTCTTGAAGCTTTGCTTTGCAGGCAATAATGCATGGTGTATTGTATATACAAATTGAACTTTTTTAAAAAATGGTATTAAAAACAAGAAATACCTTAATGTAGACTGAAGATGTATATGAACAACATCTGGTTTTTCATTTTTTAAAAGTAAGAATAACACCCTAAATAACTTAACATCGAAACCTTTCTTCTTACTTAATTGAATAAAATTAACATACCTATTAATATTTTTTGGAAAAAACATCCATTCCTCAATATTAGTAAAAGAAACTAAAGTTACCTTATTAGTTTTGGTTAATTCATTAGAAAGCTCAACAACTAATTTTTCAGCTCCTCCATTACCTAAATTACTTATTATTTCAAGAATTTTCATAATAGATTCTTAAGTAAACAAAGCTTTTCGAACAACCTTTGTTTTATTGTTAAACGAACATTCATCCTCTGTAATCCTTTTTTACCATGATTTAAAATTTTTAAGTTTTTTAAATTATATCCATCTGAGATCAATGACCTATAATATGATTTAAATAGCAACAACCGATTTTCTTCAATAGTTATATATTTCCTTAAAAAATAGAATCTAATGTTAAATATCTTTTGGTGAAACTCATAAAGCTTTCTTGGATTCTTGCTTCTGCTTGTTGACTCTGGCAATAGTCTATATGTGGCTAAAGCCTCATTAAAATAGAAAAACTTAGTTTTTTGCGCTAGCATAAGCCACATAGAAATATCTATTAGCTTCCAATCGGACGACATAATTTCGTTGTTGCTTAAATAAAACTGATCTAATAATGTTTTTCTAAAACAAACGGTCATGGTTTTCACAGAATGAGAAGGTTTCATCAAAAATTCAAATACAAAACCACTAGGTATTTTTATTTCATTTAAACTATTATATGCTTTAGTAAGTCTTCCAGTTTTGTCATCTAAGTGATTAACATCACTATGCACCAATCCAAACTCAGGGTTTTGTTCTAAAAAATCTACTTGCTTTTGTAGTTTACTATTAGAACACCAATAATCATCACCCTCGCAAAAGGCAATATATTTTCCTTTGGCAGCTTTTAGACATCGTAACAAATTATCAGTAATACCAACGTTCTTGTTACTTGTAATAACCTGAATAATATGACTCCACTTTGCTTGGTATTCTTTTACAATTGACAAGGTGCCGTCTGTACTTCGATCCTCGCCAACAATAAGTTCAAAATTAAAATCAGTATTTTGGGTTACAATACTTTTTATGGCTTCTTCAATATAACTTTCATGGTTATACGCAATCAAAATGACACTAACCAATGGTTTCATTTAAGTATGCTTTTAATCATATACTATTCATTCTTAATTTATTGATCTTAGAGTGTTCAATACTATTAAATAAAATTTGCGATTCTCATTTAAGAAATTTATAACCCTTTGGTATTGATCTAATTATCTTTGCTGGAATACCATATGCCAAAACATTATCGGCAATGTCCTTTGTTACCAAAGAACCTGCGCCAACAACTGTATTTTCACCAATACTTAATCTATCCATAACAGTTACCCCAAGAGTGATTGCAGAAAATTTACCCAATTTTACTTTCCCACCAGTAATAGATCCCGCTGATATACTTGCAAAATCACCAATACAGTTATCATGCTCTATTTGTGCCCCAGTTGCAAAAAAACAAAAGTCACCAATGATACTATTTGGGTTAATAATACAACCTGCCATGATTACAATTCCCACTCCAAGTTTAACATTCATCCCAATTATAGTAGATGGATGAATTGCATTTACAAATTTAAATTTAGGTGACTTTTGCTTAATGCAATCAAATACGACCTTACGTGACCAATTGTCTCCTATTGTAATAACTCCGGCATCAATATTAAATTTATCAATTAAAATATTAATTTCTTCTTGCCTTCCTATTATACTATAACCTGAAATTTCTTCTCCAATATTATTGATAGAATCAATAATTCCAACGATATTATACTTTCCTTCTTTCTTAATTATATCGATACAATAACTAGCATGAACCCCTCCTCCGAACAAAACTATATTTTTCATATTTTTTTTATTATTATTGGTCTTAAATATTTACTTAAAATACCGGTAGCCCCACACTGAATCTTTGTAATAGATTGCATTAAGTAATGTCGAGATGTTATTCACTGTTTTTTCTATTATTAAAAAAAGATTTTAATTCAACTAATTCTGAAAATTTAAATAGATAGGCTATTAAAAAATAAAACCCGCCACAAAATATTATACTAATTATTAATTCATAAATATAACTATCAATTAGTGTCAGAATAAACAGATTAAGAATAGCCATTACTGCCGTAGCAAAAAAGTAGGGCGCAATATCTCGAATCTGCTCTATAGCCCCATAGTTAATAAAACGCTTTGAATAATAGGTGTTAATAAAAAATGAAATAACTGAAAGTATCAAATAACCAATTACCATTGCTTTAATGCTGATTGATATAGTTACTATTATTACTACAACTATTAATGCTTTTTTGATTAGATCTAAACGCAAAAACAAATTTGAATATCCTTTTACATTTAATATATTTAAGTTTAAAGCATGAATAGGGTAGAGAATTCCCTCAAAAGACAATATTTGCAGCAAAGCTACCGCAGGCAGCCATTTTACCGTAAGAATAGTAAGGATAAGCGGTTTTGCTATTAAGGCTAACCCTGTCATAAGTGGAAACATAATAAATGCAACCAGCTTTATTGCTTTTTTATAACCAATTTTCAATCGGATATTATCGTCTTGTATTTGGCTAAATACAGGGAGTGTAACCCGTTGCAAAATTGCTGTAATATTGCTTGCAGGTAGTTGTTTAAACTGCTGTGCTCTTGTGTAATAACCAAGATCTTGCGCCGAATAATACTTTCCAACAACTACAAAATAGATGTTTTCAAATATTGAATTAATAACAGCCCATATTAGTATTCTTGAACCAAAACCAAACAGACTTTTCAAAGATTTTATGCTAAATAGTAATTCCGGAATCCATTTGCTATAGGTCCAAAACAAAACTAAACTAACAACATTTCTTAAAATTGTTTGATAAACAAGGGCCCATACTCCATATCCATTTAATGCTAAATATACGCCTACACTTCCACTTATAATAACTGAGAGTACCGATATTTTGGTTTGCTTTTTAAATTCTAATTCTCTCGTTAATTTAGCCCTTTGAACAATTGATAAAGAGTTAATAATTACGTTTATCCCAACAACTTTAGTAAGATCAATTAATAATGGTTCGCCAAAGAACTCCGAAATGTATTTTGCTGAGAAAAATAGAATTATATATACCAGGAGACTAATAAAAATATTAACGTAAAATATGGTGGAATAGTCCACATTATTCGTGTCCTTTTTTTGAATTAAAGCCGTTGAAAAACCACTATCGGTTAAGGATTGTGATAATACTATAAAAATAGTTAACATGCCAATTAATCCATAATCCGCAGGCAGTAGTATTCTCGCTAAAATTAATCCAATTATAAAAGCTATACCTTGTGACGAAAAACGGTCAATGGCACTCCACAAAATGCTACTAAACGCTTTTTTCTTTAAAGAGTCATTATGCATCAATTTTTTGGATTAAGAATTAATGCGTTTTTGAGCAAAAATATTTATGTGATATGGTGTTTCATCCTCCTCAAGAATTTTAAAATTATTCTCTTCCAATGTTTTAACAACAAAATCTCTGGTTATAAAGTAAGGGTCGTTATCGTAATATTGTGAAAGTTTATCATGGCAAGCTACCATAATGTTTGAGACCTTTTGAAGCGTCTCTTTCATCCCTATTAGAGCCTCTCTTTCTGCCCCCTCAATATTCATTTTTAAAAAATCAATTTTTGAAATATTATTCTTCTTAACAAATTCGTCCATTGTTAAGCCCTCAACTTTACAACCTCCTTCATTTTCAGATATTCTATTTGCAGAATGATTATCTGCATCAGAAATATATAGTTCTTTTTTCTCTTCAACAATGGCAATATTATGGCAATGAACATTAGAGTAATTGTTCTTTTTAACCATATAACTTAACTTTCTAAATGTATTAGGATGGGCTTCTATTGCATATATGGCAGGGCTTCCTTCAAAATGTGAATTTATTACATATACATCATTTTCCACTCCAGCACCAATGTCAACTAAAGTATCTTTTGCCTGAGGGGTATAGTATTTGAAAAATGTTCTCAAAGTTACCGCTGTCATTCTTTTTTTACTAATTGCAAAATCTGGGAGATCTTCCACAACCAGAGTTTCCCCGCCCTTTTTATGTAGCCATAATCTTGTCTCTTTATCATATGAAATTGTGTAGCATTTCATTTTTTTTAAGCTTGAAATTAAACTAAAGATTATAGACAATAATAATCTTCCGTTTTTATTATTAAGATATTCAATTAGCTTTTTTTTTATTGTTGAGATAATCTTCATACTCATTTATGATTATTAATAATTACTTCTAATTGTTTTTATTATATGCTGTTATATTGCAAATTTAGCTTCAAAATATAATCAAACATATTTAATTCCATGTCTGCATAAATGTGTGACAAATTCATTTATAAATCCAATACTAGGTGATTTAATAAAAATAATATACTGCATTAATGCAATGTATTTCATTTTAATAGCATCTTATTTCATGCATTTATAATTTCACATGCCCATTGGAACTCTTAATAATAATTCTTAAGAATAATATCACAAATCTCGTTAACCTGGTCAAAATCTAAATCATTATGAGAGGGCAAACATAAAATTCTACTGGCTATATCCTCAGAATGTTTCATTTGGCTATAATGTTTTACTGCACTTATTGTATTTAGTGAAGGGTAAAAATACCTCCTTGGGAAAATATTGCTTTCATTAAGGCTAGCTAATATTTTTAAACATTCTTCTTCTGAATTAAAGATTAATGGCATGTAACTATAGTTGTATTCTGATTCATTAATCCTTTGAAAACTTATGGCCTCAATGTGTGATAATTTCTCTTTATAAATATTATAAATTGCTTTCCTTTTTGATAACACTTCACTTAGAAATGGCAAATTAGCCAAACCTACTGCAGCATGTATCTCTGTCATCTTTCCATTCAAACCGTCCTCAACAATTTCTTTTGCCTCATTGTGTCCAAAAAAACGTAATCGTTTCAGTTTCTCAAATAATTCAACATTATTGGTAAAACAAGCACCCCCTTCTCCGGTATTAAATAACTTAGTTGCATGGAAACTGGTACATGAAACATCACCATATTCCATGATTGACTTCCCCTTATAATTTACCATAAAAGAATGAGCCGCGTCATAAATAACTTTAAGATTAAACCGTTTTGCAATCTCTTCAATAGCATCAATGTCGCAAGGATTACTAAATACATGTACAGGCATAATAGCAACGGTATCTGATGTAATTGCTGCCTCAATTTTCTTTGGGTCAATATTCAAAGTTTCCGGGTCAATATCAACAAAAACAGGTCTACATCCTTCCCATTTTATAGCACTTGCAGTTGCAATCCATGAAAATGGTGTGGTTATTATCTCACCTTTAAGCTCCAACGATCTTATTGCCAATTGTAAAGCAATCGTACCATTTGTAAGTGCTATTGTTGATTCTAACTCTAATATTTTATTAACCTCCTTTTCCAACCTTTGTACCAGTGGTCCATTATGTGTGAGTACTCTAGTATCCCAGGCTTGTTTTAGAATTTCGACAAAATTCTCCATAGGAGAAAGCGATGGTACAGTTACGTAAATTGGTTTATTACTCATTATTTCTATAAATTATTTCATTAATTAATCGTGCCTGATTAAGGTTTTGAGAAAGCTCAATATCGACAGTTTCTTTAAATATTATCAAATTAAAAAAATGCAATAACATATTTTTAAAGTGATGATCTTCTGGCAATTCAATTTTATTTATGCCTTTTGAGGTTTCAATTTCAACAATAGGACAAAAGCCCGGAGGAGCAGTAAATATTCTGTTTGCATAAATCTTACCTGCGCTACCCCAAAGTTCAATATTACATTGATAAAAATTATCAAAGCCAAAGGCAATTTCCGAAAATAAATTGCCATTTTTTTGTTTAAGATATGCTCCGCCCCAAATATCCACACCCTTTTCTTCATCAAAAGAAAGATTTGCTGCTTTAACTTCTATATCATCTCCTAGAAATATTTGGGATATTTTTATTGGGTAGGCTCCGGCATCCAATAATGCCCCTCCACCAAGTTCTTTATTATATCTTATATTATCCGCCTCAGGGAATGGTGGAAAACCAAATGAACTACGCATACATCTCAATTCTCCAATAACTCCGCTTTCTAATTTTTCTTTTATAAATTTTAATTGGCTATGAAATCTAAATTGAAAATTCTCGACTAAAACAAGATTCCTTGCTTTTGCTATTGAGGTTAACCTTTCTACATCCTCATAATTGCATGCCAAAGACTTCTCAACCAATACATTTAGTCCATTTAATAAAGCTTTTTCAATCCATTCTGCATGTAACGAGTTAGGTAATGGTATATAAATAGCATCAAGCAAAGTATCATTAAGTAAATCTTGATATCCATTATATGGTTTTATATTAAATCTCTTAGCACAAATTGAGGCCTTTGTAAAGTCCCTACTAGCAATTCCAATAATATTAAAGTGATTTGGTAAATCTAATAAAGCTGGTATCATAAAACGCTCTGCTATTTTTGCACAACCTAATATACCAATATTAATTTTTTTTTGCATGATTTATATAAATGATATAGAGGCTATTAAACTACGTGCCTGAATATTAAGATAATTATTAAATTTAATAAATGTATTTAATTGATTTAAAGTCATCCAAATATATGACGAAGGTAACTCTATTGGAATTTCCTCTCCAGCAAAAACAATTCTATTTCTATTCTGCTCCTTATAAAATCTCCCGCCTTCCTCTGACTGGAGTGTGTCAAAAATTATTTGTTCTGAAGGTGCATTTAAAACATATTCTAAAAAAGGTAATGCCCCTTCTTTAGTTTGTCTATAATTGCCTGTAAGACATTGAACCGTAGGTGCGAGTTCAAACGTATCAAAATTCCCACATTCTAATTTTGCCTGTACTGCAAAATGTATTATTCCATCAATTTTCTTACAAACAAAAGCACATAACCCCTCTTGTGCTGGTTCTATCATAGGTTGGCTCCATTTAACAACCTCTCTATTTCCTATTTCAACATCAACAGCTATTACTTTAAAGTATTTATTATATTCATGGGAGATATTGTTTTCTCCAATATTCCATCCATTAATATTCTCTAATGGTATTTTACTAATTTCAAGGTCATAGCCACTTTTCAAATTAGTAATAAAGGTAATAACATCTTCTATACTATTAAAAGCTTTATCTTTTGTCAAAGCAGACTTAAGGATTTCTTTTTGGAAATATGATTTATCAGAAGAATCCCCTAAAAAATTAAAGAAATCTATAGATTCGGCAGAATAGCTCCCAAAAGGAATACCCGATATAACAGTTCTAGTATCCATATTTACCAGGTTATCAAATTTTAACAATTCTTTAATTTGTCCCAGAGTTAGCCAAATGAAATTTTCATGGATTTGAATATCCCCTTCCAATTGAATAATAATATTTCGGTTTCGTTTTCTTAAAAAGCGAGATCCTTGTTCGGATTGTAATTGATCCAGAAGAATCTGATGTGGTTTAGCATTCTGAAAATACTCTAAATAAAGAGGCTTACTTCCTTTATGCACTTGTGTATAGTTACTTCTGGTAGCCTGTAAAGTTGGTGATAATTGCACATATGAGACATTTCCTGGTTCAATTTTAGCCTGAATTAAAAAATATAAAATTCCATTAATCATTTTTGTGATAAAACCCAAGTAGCCAATTTCCTGTTGGTTTATTATTGGCTGTTGCCATTCATTCACAAGCCCCCAATTTGTTTTTACGTTTATCCCATCAATAGAAAAAAAGCTTCCACTATCATGACATAGCTTTCCTTCTTTAAAATTCCATTGTTTCAGTTTACTGAAAGGTATTCTATTAATGTTAACTCGAACTTGTTCATTTTGTTTTTTTAGCCACTTTTGAACCTTTTCTGTGCTAGTATAAGTATTATTAACAGAAAATGCGCTTTTTAGAAATTGCATGTATATGTCATTCATCATATTTAATTTATATTTTGATTTCTGTAAGAATTGTAAATAGTATTTTTAAAAAAAATATCTTTTTTACAAATCATTTGATTTCTTTAATATTAATTTAATAACCTATAACAAATATACTCTGCCGCTTTCCCATCACCATACAAATTATCGAAATTTGGTGTGAGCTTGTTTAAAGAAGTATAAGCCTCAATTATCTTTTCTGTATTATTGGCACTTAATACTCCGGCATTATTCTCAATAATTTCAACCCATTCAGTTTGTTCGCGCAACACCAAACATTTTTTCTTAAAGAAGAAGGCCTCTTTTTGCACACCGCCCGAATCGGTTATTACAAATGCTGCATTTTTCTCCAACTGAATCATATCAAGAAACGAGGCCGGCTCAATAAGCTTAATACCTTTAAGCTTGCTGCACTAATCCATTAATTGAAACTGCTCCACCAAGAACTAAAAATCTTAACCCTCCAATTATTTTTGAAAGTTCTTTCTGATAAATTTCAATATCCTTGGTAAACAACTCTTTTTGTCGCCCAATTAGTTTGAGAATATCCATTTTAGCTTTTTAAATTTTCATAAAACCACTTACAAGCTCTCTCAAAACCTCTTGTTGCGCTATTTTTTGGATTATCTTTTAATATCTTTTTTGCTTTTTCAATCCTTGCCTGAGCATGTGCTATGTCACCTTCTCTTATTGCACCTATTCAGGCGATATTGATTCTATTTCTTTATCGAAGTTTGCTTTCTCTGTGATGAAAATTTCAAAACTTCTTAATTCCGCCTCGCTTCACCCTTCGTTAGCTTGCTGTTATTCACAGCTTAGCCTCCTTCCCGAATGGTCGGGTCCAAGCTTCTCTTCGATCAGCCTGGCACTTCGTCAGCTTGCTATTATTCATAGCTTCACCTCCTCAGTCCCATTTTTAGTTGAGCAGATGCCTTGTTTTAAAAAACAAAAATAAGCCTTATTCATTAAGTCTGTTAAATAAAGATATGTTTTTACACAAAAGCTCTCGCGGAAGCCAAAAACCCCTTCCTGCATCTAAAAATACTTCTTCTGCCACCCAAAATATTGCTGCGGACGTATAAAAAGTGCTGTTGCACCCTATAAAACCATCATTGCCTACCAAAAACCTGCTGCGCCTCATATATAGCAAGGCTTTCATGCTTTTCTTTTAAATATTTCTTTTGTCACAGCTTGGCCAATAGAACCAGCTCCACCAATAACCAGAAACTTAGATTTACTAACAATCTTTTCAAGCTCTGTTTCATTTGAACTAATATCTTGATGAAAAAGTTCTTCTGTTCTACCTATTAAATTAAGTATGTCCATACATTACAAATTCTTGTGCCTATTCACCCTATTTAAAAGCAAGCTCAAAACCTTTTACAGCACTATATTTCGGATTGTATTTTAATATTCGTTTAGCTTTTTCGATACTTGCATGCGAATGGGGAGTTACACCTGCGCAGCAAGAGTCAAAGATATGTTCAATTTGTGAATTGTACTGTGTCATAATAATTAAAAAGTGTGTGTTGCTTTACGGTATTTTTGATTTTTGCTGTTTGGTTTATCCGGTAAAGTCATTTCAATAAGACCTGCCGCTAAAGCAGGCTTAATAAACGATAAACGAAAATATTCCCTGTCTTTTACCTTTAATGCCTTTTGCAAGTCGTCGCGGGTCATTTCACCATTAATTATTTCTAATAACTGGGCAACTTGCGGGGTAACTTGCGGGGTATCTTGCGGGGTAACTTGCGGGGTAACTTGTGCATCCTTAAAAAATTCAACGGCAAAACCCCCCGCATTTTCGGTGTATTTTGGCTTACTGAGTCCATAAGTTTTGCATGCTTCTACCATTGCAAGAGTTCCTCTACCCCACGATTCAATATAACCCGCTTTGAAAAACAGGTTAGCTAAACAACGGTTACGTGGCCACGAAGGATGTTGTTCGAGTAACATATTCAAATTGAGGGCTTCAGGTAATAATCCGGCATTCCAAACAGTAAGCGTTTTATTGTTTACCCGTATTTGTGTCATAGCCCCAGAATAATCTCTGTGAATAAGGGCATTGAGCAGTGCTTCACGTAATGCTATTTCGGGCAGTTCAAGTTGCTCTTCACGATGAATCCCTTTATAGAAGATAATTGATTGTAAGTATTTTGTTTTCAATACATCCATTATACTTTCAACCATTCTAAAAAGGTTTTGCTCAAAAACATCTTGCACTACAATGTGGGTATCGCTTAAAAACCGACCCATTTTAACTCCCATCGATGAAAAATATTTTGTGGGTTCGAGTCCAAAAGCAAGCATTGCTGCACGGTTTAACTGCTTATTTTTATCAATAAGATGCAATTGTTCAAACAAACCATTCATCGACATTTTTTTTGCTTCGGCTGGAAGCCGGTTGGCTGCTATGGAAAACTCAACAAAGCGATGTACCATCTCCTGGTCAACATCGTGCATACCTGAACCTTCAATTATGTATTCATCCCAAGAGCTAGAGTTTTGGCTTAACAAAAAATTTTGCAACACTGTTCCATTAAGCTCTTGGGTAGTAGTACCCACTCGTTTATAAAATTTACCTTGTAAACTTATTGGCTGATTTGAATGGGCAATAGTAATAATAATATAGGGTTTATTTTGCTCCGTTAATAAGATTACCTGCGGTACAATTCCCATGGTATTCATTACCTTATTAGGAAGATCCTCGAGTAAACGTTTCGTTCTATCAAGACCAATTACTTGCCCCGCATCGTTAACGCCCAGGTACATTGAACCACCTTGTGTATTAGCAAATCCGCATAATTGTTTCAAATAATCATCTTTCCAAATTAATTTGAATTCAACGTTATGTGATTCTTCTTTAATCATTTACTTATTCTGATTTTACACTTGCAAATTCTCAAAACACCACTTACATGCTTTTTCAAAACCTTGTGGAGCACTGTATTTTGGCGTTATCAATTCAATTTCTTTATCGAAGTTTTTATGCTTTCTCTGTAAGCTCTTGGTAAAAATTTCACAGCTTCTGGATTTCGCTTCGCTTCACCACCCGGCACGTCATATCAATAATATATCCTTTTTATATCAAAAGGCGCTTCAATATTCCCTTGTATGGGGGTAATATTTCCTGCCCTATTGTGAATTTTTGGGAGTTCAATTACGGAGCAATCGTAAACGGTGGTATGTTTCATTTTCATATAAGTTTATCAAGTATTTCCATAGCATCCATATTTATTTTAGAAAAAGCAAACCATTTTTTTCCTAAATCCTTAAGAGATGCTCCTATATGATAAATTTCCTTTTGGTCGATAATTAAAAAACGATCGTGAGCATTTTTATATACCTTTACCTCAATAGGTTCATATTGGCCATTAAACTTCTTTAAATCAAGCTTCAGTTGCTCTTTGATTTTTGCTGTATAAATATTTGCTTTTACTCCCCTTTGCCTCTTTGAAAGCATTAATAATACACTTTCATTAGTGTAAGTTGAGTATAAAGTTTTATATTTCAAATAGTTGTTATTTTCAAAATGAAAATTTTCGTTTCCAAATACCATGGAACCCTCAGGTTACTCTTCTCCTTTTGTGTACAAAGTGCTCGTGAGGGTTTCATCTATATAATTATCAATCAATACTATGCTATTCTTAGCCTTTTTAATTAAATCTGTTGTGAATTTATAAGCATCAAATATCTGTCCATTGTAAAAAATTCCTTCCTGAGGTAAAACCGCACATTGAATTAATAAATCAAATGTTTTGTCATGTTCAGTTAGGCGATGCTCAATATGCTCAAAACGCTCGTGAATAGCATACCCCTTTAACAAATAATTGCGTAATACCTTTGTTGCCCATATACGAAATTGTGTGCCTCGCTGTGATTTTACCCGATATCCTACAGAAATAATTACATCAAGGTTATAATAAGTAACCCTTCTTTTTACAGATCTGCCTCCCTCTTTTTGAACTGTCAAGTATTCCTTTACAGTTGCCCTCTTATCAAGTTCTCCTTCTTTAAATATATTATTAATGTGTAAACTTAAATTTTGCTTGGTCGAATCAAACAGCTCAACCATTTGTAATTGATTAAGCCAAACGCTTTCGTGCTCAATTCTAACATCAAGTTGAATGGAGCTATTATTCGGTTGGTAAAATATTATTTCGCCAGTATTCATTTGATGCAAAATTTCATTTTTTGCCCAAGGTTTCGGGATTTGGCTTTGCCGAGCTTCACATTGTTTCGGTTCGCTTCGCTCAACACTTCTTTCTCTTTTTGTCTTCAATCTTTTATAAAATAGCCCCCCGTTTTAGGGCTACCTATAAATTCTATTTTATTTAAGTCTTTCAGTATCTTGATCCACCGCTCAATATTTTTAGTCGATGTTTTCAATTGCTCTGCAAAAAAAGGAGTTCTCTTATCAGAATTAGACTTTATTAAGCTGTATAGCAAATTTACTCCCTCATTTACTCCCTCATTTACTCCCTCATTTACTCCCTCATTTACTCCCTCATTTAATTTTTTCTTAAAAAGAGTAAACTCAAATCCATTTTGCAGCACATTAATTTTTGGCGGCACAATGCCATGTTGTATGCAAATTGAAATTATTCGTTTAATGCCTGATCCGTACTTCTCAATGGCTCCAATTTCTTTAAACGCTTTTGCTACAAGCTTATTTCTAACTTGAGAATTATAATTAAACGACAGTAGTTTTTCTAAAGTTAAGTCGCCAAATAAAGTCCCCGGATTATAAAACTCAATTCTGTCATCAAAAATCTTAATAATACTCCCATTACTCTCTCTGTAATCTCTATGAACAATCATATTAATTACAATTTCACGAATTGCTTCAATGGGGTAATCAAACCTTTCTTCATGCTGTGCATCACCAGTAATAATAATTTCAATCATTAAGTGCTTCTTAATAAAAGCAATTATTTCATCTAGTTCAGTAAATAAATCTGTACTTAACGATAATGTGTCAATAATCGTAATATCACTCTTAAATCTACCTACTTGTATATCGCTATTTATACAGTGTTCCTTGGCAAAAAGCAAATAAGCTCCAAAAGTTAATTTATTATCGCGTAATACTTCTAGCTTATTTAAAAACTCAATAGCATTAAATTCTACCGATGTATTATTTCTATTCTCATATTTTTCAATAAACCGCTTTACTTTTTCAATAGAAATATTTTCAATGGTGTGGTTGTTATCAGGGTAATAGTCCCAACTACTATTAATAGTCTTTAAATGCATATTTGAAACTTCTGCCACAGTAAGTAGGTGGTTCGAATTTTCTATTCTTTTATAATATCGCCCTTTAAAAGCTACGGGTTTAACCGGATATTCCGATACTTCGAAAAGAACAACAACTTTATCGTTTATTTTGTAGGTCTCTATGTCAGGTATAACAAAAGGTGCTGTTTTATTTTTAATCTCATTTATCCACTTAGTAATAGTTTCCTTTCCTGTTTGTATTCCACTTATGGATCCATTATCAGTAACTCCTACAAGCGTGGTACCACCTTGAGCGTTCGAAAATGCAACAAGCGTTTCAATAACCGCATCGCTAAATGAAGTCTTAAACTCAACTTGCTGGTTTTCACCTTGGTCAATTAACTTTAATATGTATTCTTTATTTATCAAAAGTTATAAATTCTCAAAATACCACTTGCAGGCTCTCTCAAAACCTTGTGGAGCACTATATTTTGGATTATATTTTAATATCTTTTTTGCTTTTTCAATCCTTCCCTGAGCATGTGCTATGTCACCTTCTCTTATTGCACCTATTCAGGGGATATTGATTCTATTACTTTATCGAAGTTTTTTGCTTTCTCTGTAAGCTCTTGGTAAAAATTTCACAGCTTCTGGATTTCGCTTCGCTTCACCACCCGGCACGTCATATCAATAATATATCCTTTTTATATCAAAAGGCGCTTCAATATTCCCTTGTATGGGGGTAATATTTCCTGCCCTATTGTGAATTTTTGGGAGTTCAATTACGGAGCAATCGTAAACGGTGGTATGTTTCATTTTCATATAAGTTTATCAAGTATTTCCATAGCATCCATATTTATTTTAGAAAAAGCAAACCATTTTTTTCCTAAATCCTTAAGAGATGCTCCTATATGATAAATTTCCTTTTGGTCGATAATTAAAAAACGATCGTGAGCATTTTTATATACCTTTACCTCAATAGGTTCATATTGGCCATTAAACTTCTTTAAATCAAGCTTCAGTTGCTCTTTGATTTTTGCTGTATAAATATTTGCTTTTACTCCCCTTTGCCTCTTTGAAAGCATTAATAATACACTTTCATTAGTGTAAGTTGAGTATAAAGTTTTATATTTCAAATAGTTGTTATTTTCAAAATGAAAATTTTCGTTTCCAAATACCATGGAACCCTCAGGTTACTCTTCTCCTTTTGTGTACAAAGTGCTCGTGAGGGTTTCATCTATATAATTATCAATCAATACTATGCTATTCTTAGCCTTTTTAATTAAATCTGTTGTGAATTTATAAGCATCAAATATCTGTCCTTCGAAAAATATACCTTCATGTGGTGGCAAAGGTTGTGTTTATATGCAAATCGAATTCCCTGGCTTTCTTTTTTAAAGTAAACACATCGTTCTCAATTTTTTCAATACGATGATGCACTGCATAGCCTTTTAAAAGATATTCTTTTAAAACTTTATTTGCCCATATTCTAAACTGAACACCTCTTTCTGACTTTACTCTATATCCAATAGAGATTATCATGTCTAAATTGTAATGCTCAACCTGATAAATTTTGCCATCAGCAGCAGTTGTCGCAAATTTTGCGACAACTGAAATAGTTCGCAATTCTTCTTTTTTGCATTCGCTATATGTTTGCCTATAGTTTTAACATCTCTATCAAACAATAGAGCTAATTGATTTCGGTTAAGCCAAACGGTTTCTTCTTCAACTCGAACATCAAGTTGAATTGAGTTATCATTAGCTTGGTATACTATTATTTCGCCAGTGTCCATTATATGTAAAATTTCATTATTTTACCAATGTCTTAAATACTTCGTAATCCCTTATATAATCACCTTCGCAGTAAGGTCATGAGGCTAAAATTAGAGCCAAGGCGTTGGTGGAGAAATTTTCCACTTGTCGCCACATTAATTTGGGCACATACAAACCATAATAAGAGCGGTTTAATGAAAAGGTTTGTTTTTCTTTTCCATTATCGAGTACCACATCAAAACTTCCTGAAAGCGCCACTACCAATTCGTACAGTTCTTTGTAAGCATGACCTCCACGTTTTTCACCTCCAGGTACATCGTAAATCCAATAGGTTCGGGCAATCTTAAAGGGTATGTGGTTTTCTCCTTCAATAAAAGTAAGGTTCCCTCGGTCGTCGAGTATTTTGGGGAGTTGAATTATTTTTGCTTCAAAGGGCATAGTGAATGTTTTTAAGGGTAACGAAATTAAGAACTTCACCGCAGATTAAGCAGATTGTTTTTTTTTACCGCAGATTATGCGGATTATCGCAGATTCCTTTTTTTCTTTTGATATTAATCTGTGGAAATCTGAGAAATCTGTGGTGAATTTTCACAGCTTAGCTTTCCAATGGGAATTAAAATTGCTGGATGAATAGTAGTGCTTGCCTTTTATGTTATTTATAGGTTTTCATCTCCTACTATGAAATAGCCTCCTGTTTTGGATGACCCTTTAAATATAATCTTTTTTTTGTCTTTTAATTTTTTTAACCATTTTTCAAGTGTTTTATAAGGTTTATTCAATAAAATAGCCAACTCACGGGTATTTTTTCCCTCATTGGCCTGGATGGTTTGAAATAAAATCAACAAATCATCATTGATATTTACTCCCCCACTTACTCCCCCGCTTACTCCCCCACTTACTCCCCCACTTACTTCTTTAATTACATTAAATACAAGGCTGGCAAGCATCGACCCTCCTTTTTCCTCGATAATAAATTTTAAGCCACTATAATCTTTAATCCAATTCCTTATTCGGATTAAACCCGTACCATATTTCTCAACTTCACCCATTAAATAAAAAGCCTCAGCCAATAAACGGTTTCTATGTTTGGGTTGATAATTATCGGTACTAAGCTGCTCTAATGAAAGGTTTCCGAATAAACTACCCGGATTTGATACCTCTATTCTTTCATCAAATATTTTAACAATTACATCAGTGGGGTCTTGGTAATTCTTATGAACAATTGCATTCAATAAAATTTCACGAATAGCTTGTAAAGGATATTGCCAACGGTTTTTACGTTGCAATTCACCTGTAAACTCATATTCCGCATGAATATTCTTTTTAATAAAAGTCATAGCCTCCTCAACAGCTAAAACCAATGGTAACTTAATTATTATATCATCAATAATTGTTGTAGGGGTTTTAAACCTCCCCAAATGAATGGTGGTTTGGTGATTGCCGAACAACAATTCAGCAGCACGCGATATCTTTCCATCATTTATTAATCCAAGCTTGACCAAATCCGTTTCAATTTTATCTGAAAAATTATATTTTCCTGTTTCTTTAACTAAGCCAGTAAACTTGGAAAGTGCTTTTTTATTTAACTCTTGATAAGGTGTGTTTACACTAAATGAATCGAATGACCAATTGAGACTATTAAAACGAAACTTTACTATTTCATCAATTGTAAGTAAATGATTTGAATTATTTTTTCGTGTATAATATCGCCCTTGAAATGCAATTGGTTTAATTGGAAATTCAGCAACAGAAAAAATAACAATAGTTGATTCCTCTATTACCATCTCGTTAACTTTAGGTATGATAGAAGGTTCAGTTTTTTGTTTTATTTCGTTTAACCAACTTTGAATAGATTCCTTATTTAATTTTACTCCAACTAACTCGCCTTTATCGGAGATGCCAATTATTACATTACCACCATTTGTATTGGCTAATGCATTAATGGCAACAATCGCTTTTGATCCAAAATTAAGTTTGAATTCAAGCTGATCATTCTCTCGTCCCTTAATAAGATTTAATATGTAATCTTTACTTAACAATTAAAATATACTTATTAGTTTTAATTAATCCAAGTCTGGTTTAATGCCTGTTATGAGTATTGTTTTCATGGTACACAAATGCATTTTCTTTATTTGCTCTGTGCTTACCAGAGGCCTCTGTGGCAAAAGGGTTACCGCAGATTGTCGCCGGTTTTTCTATTCAGCGCACACCCGCTAAAGCTAGACACGTTTGCGCAGATTTTTTTCTTTCTCTGTGTAAGTATGTGCTTTCTGTGGTGAATTTTAACAGCTTCGCCTTCCAATGAGAATTAAAATTGCTGGATGAATAGTAGTGCTTGCCTTTTATGTTATTTATTGGTTTTCATCTCTCTACTATGAAATAGCTTCCTGTTTTTTTACTACCTCTGCGTTCGATCGATTTCTGAGTTATAAACTGTTTTATATATATCTAAAGTATCTATCGGCATACCTAATTGTGCTGAGATTGTTTTGATTTGGCAACCGGGATTTGCTTTAATAAAATTCAACACTTTTCGTTGTCTATCATTTAATCCGTCATTTTGAATTGTTCCATCTTCAACAGCCAACTTAAAGATAACTTTAACAACACCATGTTCTTCATAAAAATTGGGTTCAAGTATATTCGCTTTTTTACACTCACCAACAATTTTAAGGGTGGCTCTGCCCCAGCTCTCAACATACCCTTCTTTATAAAAAATGTCGGCTAACAATTTATTTCGGGGCTTCGATTATACTTTTTGTTTTACCGCAGATTACGCAGATTAACACAGATTCCTTTTTTCTTTTGATATTATTCTGTGGAAATCTGAGAAATCTATGGTGAATACTCACAGCTTTGCCTCCTTCCCGAGTAATCGGGATTTGGCTTTGCCGAGCTTCACGTTGTTTCGGTTCGCTTCGCTCAACACTTCTTTGGCTTACATGAACGCCTAAGACCTGATATAACCTTGATAAAAGGCTTATCAATAAACTCTTTTAGTTTTTTAAGGAATCATCGGTGTTTTTAGGATTACGTCCGTAAAAATACAATTTATTCATTAGTTTTTAGGGTTATAAGCATAAAAACCTCTGGTTTATATTTGTTTTTATGGTGTTTCGTCGGGTTTAGATCTGTCCCAAATAATCTGCCAGTAGCCGCCTTTTGCCGAACCCATGCGTTTTATACGGTTTTGTTCTTGTAATTTTTCAATATCACGTTGCACGGTTCTGCTGGTAATATTAAGTTTTTGCGCCAATTGTGTTGCAGAAATTTTAGCATCCTCCTTTATTAAATTTAAAATTAGTTTTAACCTGTTTTCTACGACATTTTCTACGACGTTTTCTACGACATTTTCTACGACATTTCGTTTGGTTAAAGGAAGAGTTACAACAAAAAGCTGCTCTTCATTAAACTCCGGACTTGTATCGGTATATAGTTTTAAAAACTTAAATACGTTGCTAATACCTGTTCCCAAATCTTCAGCTCTTGCCATTTGAACAAAAAATTTAGCCAAGTTTGGATTCTTTGAGTATGGCTCAAACTTCCCAGGAATCAAACTCCCCATTAAATGAGGCCGATTGGCATTCTTAACTTCAACCCTATCGTTGTAAATAATAAAAGTAGCAGGATTGGCATTGGTGTATTCCCTATGCATCAATAAATTAGCTATAACTTCCCTAAATATCTTTTCTCTTAATGATATCCTTTGATCGCCTTGCATATAAAATTTATCGGGCAAATGCATGTTGGCAAAGTTTAGCAGTATCTCATAGGCATCAATTAAATTACAACGAATATTCCTTCTGTCATCGTAACGATCAAGATTTTCCCGACGTAAAATGGCATCAATTTTATAGTGAGGTATGGCACTTTGAATGGTTTCTTCTTTCCCAAACAATAATAATGCAGCCATGGTAAATCCGTGTTCTCCAGTTTTAAAGTCCGTTCTATAAAGCCCGGCCGATTTAAAAAATTCAACACGGCTTAAATTTAACCAAGGGTGTCCGGGTCGGTTATTTCTAATAATTTGTAGGGCTTTGTCTACAATACCATCTACAAAATGCTCCTCTTTTAAATATGGATAAATGGTGTTTTCGGTATAAAAAGATCCCTTTTGTATATACAATTGGCTAATCTGTCTATCTGTTTTAACCATAAAATCACCATCAGCACTCCTATCGTATATTACACCTGCTGTTTTATGCACATTAGAACTTGAAGGTACAAATACATGGACAAGTTTTTACCTTGAATTTCAACTATTTTTGCTTGCAATAAAAAGACCGGATCAATTTTATTTGAATTATTACTTAAGCTAGCAAAATCTTCACAAAGTGAAGATGCACTTTCATTATCAACTCCAATAATTTTTTTATCATCGTCGATACCTAGAATAATAGAACCTCCTTCACGGTTAAGAAAAGCACAAACAGTTTCAAACAGGTTTTTAGGGAGCTTGTTGGTTGCTTTTTTAAATTCGACCTTTAAGCCTTCGCCTTTTTGAATAATATTTTGAATTTCTTGTTCGTTCACTGTTTTCTTATTGTTGCTTGCTAGATAGTTTAAGGTTTTACCAAGTTCCACTTTATAGAAATACTTTGTGTAACTTTTAAGTGACTGTGCTACTATTTATTTCACAAATTTTCAAAATACCATTTACAAGCTCTCTCAAAACCTTCAGGAGCACTATATTTAGGATTGTATTTTAATATTCTTTTTGCTTTTTCAA
Source organism: Salinivirgaceae bacterium (assembly GCA_016342715.1). Taxonomy (GTDB): domain Bacteria; phylum Bacteroidota; class Bacteroidia; order Bacteroidales; family SZUA-534; genus JAEINW01. The sequence continues at coordinate 48,182 of JAEINW010000008.1, forward strand.
TGCTTGCATGCGAATGCGGAATATCTCCCTCTCGGGTCGGTCCATATTCCGGTTCTATCGATGCTATTTCTTTATCAAACTTTTTTAAGTTTTCTTTTAAGGCAGTAAACAGTTCATTAAGTGTTGTATTTCCGCCAAAGGCTACGTTAAATACCTGAGCCACATATTCTTTGTTTTCAAGTAAATCTTCGCTACTTGCTTTCATGGCTTTTTCATTGGCCTGAACTACATTTTCGATATAGGTAAAATCTCTACTAAAAGAACCATCGCCATTAATAATTGGTGCTTCATGATTTAACAGATTCTTTACCCACAAGGGTATTACCGCCGCATAGGCACCATTGGGGTCTTGTCTTCGTCCAAATACATTAAAATATCGCAAGCCTATACATTCCATACCATAGGTTTTGGCAAAAACATCGGCATACAATTCGTTTACATATTTAGTGATGGCATAAGGTGAAAGAGGTTTTCCTATTTTATCCTCAACTTTAGGTAATTCTTTTGAGTCGCCATAAGTAGATGAACTGGCTGCATAAACAAAACGTTTTATTCCTTCGTCGCGTGCTGCCACCAACATATTTAAAAAGCCATCAATATTTACCGAATTGGTGTTTATTGGATCGGCAATTGATCTTGGCACACTTCCCAAGGCGGCTTGATGTAACACATAATCGCATCCTAAAACTGCTTTTTTACAAGTATCTAAATCACGGATATCTCCTTCGATAAAAGTAAAGTTTATATTTTCAAAATAAGCTTCAATATTATGTTTAAATCCGGTAGCCAAATTATCTAAACAAACCACCTGATGGCCTTTTTCTAGAAAGTATTCAACCAGATTACTCCCTATAAATCCGGCTCCACCTGTAATTAATATTTTCATATTTTATTCTGCTTTTTTAATATAATTATTGGGCAATATAATTTATTGCTCTATAACTCGCCAAAATCCAGACTTTGTCGATCCTACTCTAACAATTTTACCTGAACTCACCAATTTTCTTAAATGATATTTTACTCCATCTTCAGTTATTTTTCCCAATTTTATTGCCATTTTTTTTCTTGTTAATTGAGGTTCTTCAGCCAATAAGCATAAAATTCTTTTTTGAATTTCTTGGGTAGTTTCTTGGGTAGTTTCTTGGGTAGTTTCAAAATTGAGTGGTCTTAAGGTTAATACAAAAGCACCCGCCCTCTCTTCAAACTCCGGAGATGGATTTCCATTTAATAAACAAGCTTCTTTTATTCGGTAAAATCCGGTACCCCAATTTTCAATCTCCCCTGCTTTATGAAATAGTTCTAAAATCTTTTTATTTCTAGGAATCGATCGATTATTTTCAGTTAGTTTTTCAATGTTCAATTCTTTAGGTAGTAAACCCGGACTCCAAATCTCAATATATTCATCGAAAATACGTATCTGGATATTTCCTGCATCATTATAGTCGCGATGAACTAAAGCATTTAAAATAGCTTCACGTAGAGCAATTAATGGATATTCCCAGCGTTCATCTCGTTCTGCTTTTTCTGTTATAACAAAAGCTAAACGAATATTCTTTTTTATAAAGGCTAACAGATTGTCGGTAATACTTAATAAACCTGTATTAAAATCACGGGTGTCAATAAACGTTACAGGAACATTTCCTTTAAAACGTGCCGCCTTTACAATGGCTTGTGGAAATTCGCTATTAATTTGTCATAAACAAAGGTACTCAGCTATAGTAATTTCTTCAATAGTACTTTTGAATTTCACCTTTTCAGCCCACTTATTCTCCACTTTAAAATTATCAACTTTCAATAGCTGGTCATCAAAAGGTTTCTGTTCAAAGCGAAGAATTAGCTCGCGCAATTTATTCGCCGACAATTTCACATTACTTTTCCCAACTCTTTCCCAAGCCTTATTAAATGCAAATACCGGTTTATAATCCGACTTTGGAATGCTTATTTCAACGATATTTCCCAGTCCAAATGTTTTAATATTAATGGATGGATATAGCACCGGATCAGTATTTGCCTTCAATTTATTTACAAAATCTTCAATGGTGTGTTTTCCCAATTGCAAATGCAAAGGTTGTCCTAAATCATCTAATCCAACAATAACAACTCCTCCATTTTTATTAGCAAAAGCGGTTAATGAAACAATTATTTCTTTCCACTCTCCAAATGAGGATTTTAACTCTAATTGTTCTGACTCTATATAATTCACAAAACAGTGCTGCTTTTTACTTTATAAAATAGTAATATTCACTACTTTTCATCCTTTTTGAGTTTGATAGTACAGCTTGGTCTCCTTCCCGAAAAACCGGAATCAGACTTCATTTAATCTACCTGGCACTTCGTCGGCTTGCTGTTTTATACAGCTTCGCCTCCTCAGTCCCATTTTCAGGGTGAGCAGGCTAACAAATCATGTAAATAAACTACAATTTTATAACATTCTCCGCATTAACTTCAACAAATAGCGAAAAGCCAATATGGCTTAAATTTATTACAAAATTGCACTTATGTTTTGTTTCAATATATTCTCCTTCCGACCCTTTTAAAGGCCCCGAGACTATTTTTACTTTTTGCCCTTTACTCAAGAGTTCATTTACTAAGGTAATATTTTGCTTTCCATCAACCGCTTTGCGCATGGTCTCAATTTGAGAACCTCGAATGGGGGCAGCTTTTCCTTCAAAAGTAACATAAGCAACTGCTCCAGGTGTATTCAGAATATCATAATATTCAAGTTCCGAAACGCACACAAAAATATAGGAAGAAATTAATGGAACCTCTACCATCTTCTTTCGGTCAGTCCATTGTCGCAAGGTTTTAATTAATGGCAAATATACTTCATAACCTCTTTCCTCCATTAATTCTTTTACCTTTTTTTCAGCTCTTGATTTTGTATATATGGCGTACCACGTTTTTTCTTGCATACCAATGTTTAATGGACTTTATATTTCAAAAATAACACTTCAAAGTGGTTTTTGCTTTGGAAAACCCTCAAAAAAAAAGCCGTTTTGATAAACGGCTTCTTATATACAGTCTGTGTAAGTTATTTAAATATTAAATTCTTTCTTAAGCGTGTCCACATAATCCAGCTTTTCCCATGTAAATAGCTCAACTTCGAACTCTTTTTTTCCTGAATATGGAGATTCAAATGTTTTTTTCACCATTCTTGGAGTTCTTCCCATGTGTCCGTAAGCTGCTGATTCCTCATAAATTGGATTGCGCAACTTTAATCTTTCTTCAATGGCCGCTGGACGAAGATCGAAAATCTCTTCAATTTTAGTGGCAATTTCTCCATCCTGCATCCTTACTTTTCCAGTTCTATAGGTATCAACAAAAACACCTACGGGTTTTGCTACACCAATGGCATACGAAAGTTGCACCAACACTTCATCGGCCACGCCTGCAGCTACCATGTTTTTAGCAATATGACGAGCTGCATAGGCTGCCGAACGGTCAACTTTTGAAGGATCTTTCCCTGAAAAAGCACCGCCACCATGAGCTCCTTTTCCACCATAGGTATCCACAATAATTTTACGTCCGGTTAAACCGGTATCTCCATGCGGTCCACCAATAACAAATTTCCCAGTTGGATTCACATGCAAAATAAAATTATCATCGAATAAAGCCTGAACTCTATCTGACAATTGACCAATAGTTCTGGGAATTAAAATTTTCCGAACATCTTCCTTAATTTTAGCCAACATAGGTTCATCTGCATCAAACTCGTCGTGCTGGGTGCTTACCACAATGGTATGAACTCTTTTGGGTTTATTATCATCGCCATATTCAATGGTTACCTGCGATTTTGAATCGGGACGCAAATAGGTCATTTCTTTTCCTTCGCGACGAATGGCTGCCATATCAATTAACAAACGATGTGAAAGCTCCAATGAAATTGGCATATAATCGTCAGTTTCTTTTGAGGCATAACCAAACATCATTCCCTGATCACCAGCTCCCTGATTCATTCTATCTTCACGATCTACTCCCCGATTAATATCGGCCGACTGCTCATGAATGGATGAAAGTACTCCACACGAATCGCCATCGAAACGGTATTCACTTTTTGTGTAACCAATTCTATTAATTACTTTTCTGGCAACCTCTTGAACATCAACGTATGTTTTTGAGCGAACTTCGCCAGCTAAAACTACCTGACCTGTTGTTACCAATGTTTCGCAGGCTACCTTTGAATCCGGATCAAAAGCTATAAAATTATCTAACAATGCATCTGATATTTGATCGGCTACCTTATCAGGATGCCCTTCAGATACTGATTCTGATGTAAATAAATATCCCATAATCTAATTTTTTAATAGTAACAGGAAAAAAGAGAGATTGTTATACTGGAAGTAATACATTTTAGCATTTTTTTCCGTGGTTGCAATCAGCTCAAATTTTTCCACTTTCAGTTGGTAAATATAGTAATTTAATATGAATCTAATAAATTGGATGGCTATTTCCTCGTTCACCGAAAAATAAATATATCTTGCCGATTGCTCTTTGTTGCCTATTATTACATACGCTACTTTTGGGGTGTAATTAAGAAAATTAAAGATTATGGACTACAAAAAAGATCATAGAATGTCGGAAAAAAGAACTTGTAATCGCAACGAGGGCTTGCCAATTATGGGAATTTTTCTTGTGGGTTTAGGTGTGGTTTTTCTATTAGATCGTTTACATATTATTCCAAACTATTGGAGAAACATTATTATTAGCTGGCAAGCCTTATTAATTTTTATTGGAATAATTAACCTGTTTAAAAACCATGCTCGTTTCCCTGGGTTCATCCTGATTTTAGTAGGTACAACTTTCTTAATACCCGAAATAATAGATATTCCTTTTGAGACTCGTCAATTAATTTGGCCTATTATACTAATAGGTGTAGGACTCATGATCGTTTTCAAAACTCGCAATTTAAAAGTCCCTAGGGTTTTATCTTCAGATTCGGAAACCATTAACGGCGCTGAAAAAATTGATGAAGTAGCCATTTTTGGTGGCGGGAAAAGAGTAATTACCAGCCAAAATCTTAAAGGTGGTAACATAACAGCCATTTTTGGTGGCATTGAATTGGATTTAACCGAAGCTGAACTTGCTGATGATATTGCTGTTCTTGAAGTTGCTTGCATTTTTGGTGGAACCACTATAATTACTAAACCAGAATGGGACGTGCAAGTACAAGTGGCTTCAATTTTGGGAGGCTTTACCGACAAGCGAAAAATGTATAAAAGAGATACTGGCACACAAACAAAAACTCTGATAATAAAAGGCGCAGCCATTTTTGGTGGTGGTGAAGTAAAATCATATTAAAAAATTAATTCCATATAGGTTTTGTTTAAATTATGAAGCACCCAATTACCCAGAAAATTAAATACTTATTAATTTATGCTGCCATTTGGTTAGTCATTCTAGGTATTCATACAAGCACGCTTCATTTACTTTATAATGTTTCTTTAGGTAGAGCCTTAATCGATGGAATTGTATTCGATGGTGTTTTTGCTTTGTTAGGAATTGCACTCTGGTATCCTGTGTTTTACAACGATATTGAAAAACAAAGCTTTATAAACCTTTTAATAAATCATTTAAGCATAATGTCGTTAACACTTGCATTTTGGATAAGTGCGAGTGTTTTTATTTTGAAAAGCATCTTCCCTGAAACAGATATGTATTTAAATTCCATGAACAATGGAATTGCCTGGCGTGTTTTTACAGGTACATTCTTCTACTTTGCTTTAATAATGATTTATTACCTACTCATATACGGATATAATCTGCGCGAGCATATTATGGAAGAGGCTAAACTAAAACAGAAGGTGAATGAGGCGGAATTAAAAACGCTAAAATCACAGATTAACCCTCACTTTTTGTTTAATAGCTTAAACTCCATAAGCTCTCTTACAATAACCAATCCTGAAAAAGCTCACGAAATGATTATTAAACTTTCTAGCTTTTTACGTTATTCCTTGGCTCATGATCCAAACAATTTAATTCCGCTGATACAAGAAATAGAAAACATGGAAGCTTATATTTCTGTTGAAAAAATTCGTTTTGGTGACAAACTAATATTCGAAAGCAACATTAGTGAGCATTGTGGCAAAACCAAGGTTCCATTTATGATTTTACAACCCTTAATTGAAAACGCCATTAAACACGGTGTTTACGAAGCTACTTCTCCTATTAAAGTTTCTGTAAGGTGCGATAAACTTGATGAGAAAAATATGATTCTTACCATAGGCAACGAATTCGACCCCGAAGCTATTTCGCAAAAAGGAACCGGAACTGGAATAAAAAACATTAAAGAACGCTTAAAAATTATCTATCAAATAAATCATTTACTAAGCTGCGAAAAAACTGAAAATTATTTTAAAGTAACTTTGGTACTACCCAATAAACCCGCATTTAGAAAAAAATTAGACGCATAATAAATCTTTGCCTTATGAAAGTTATAATTATTGAAGACGAAGCCCCAGCCAGAGAAATTGTAAAAGCTTTTTTAAAATCGCATACCGATGTGGAATTGTGCGGCGAATATTCCGATGGTTTTGCTGGAATGAAAGGTATAAAAGAGCACAACCCCGATTTGATTTTTTTGGATGTGCAAATGCCAAAAATTACTGGATTTGAAATGTTGGAACTTATTGATAATCCACCAGAAATTATTTTTACTACAGCCTACGATCAATATGCTATAAAAGCCTTTGAATTAAATGCCGTTGATTATTTATTAAAACCTTTTGCAAGAGACCGTTTTGATCAGGCTCTAGAAAAAGCCAAAGCAAAAATTAAGGAGAAAATTAATGACACTTCTGAAAAAGTTAAAAAGGTAATTGAAAATATTGAAGAAAAAACCGATAACATTTTCCGTATTGTTGTTAAAAAAAGTGGCGATATTCATGTAATTCCAGTTGAAGAATTATTATATATCGAAGCTCAAGATGATTATGTAATGCTTTATACCGAAAAAGGCAAATACCTTAAAGAAAAAACCATGAAGTACTACGAAAGCCATTTAGATGACAAACAATTTGTTCGCGTACACCGATCATATATAGTCCGTGTGGATCAGGTAAAACGGTTGGAACCCTATGGTAAATCATCGTATTTAGCCATACTTGGGCAAGGGCAAAAGGTTAATGTAAGCCTTTCTGGTTACAAGAAACTTAAAGAAGTTTTAAGTTTTTAAATCCGCATAAATGCTTTAAGTTTGTTTTTCATTCACTTAAAAACTGCTGAGTGATTACATTTATAATCACATCTTTTTACTCCCTGTGGTCGTGAAACCGCTCCGCTTAGTTGTGAAGGTACTACTGAAAATAATTCGTTCCCTCCGTAAGGGTTAATTGATAAAAATGAACTTAAAAAACTATATAAAAGCTTTTCATAAAATTTCAAAAATCATTCTTTCCATTGGTGGTGTGATTTTTTTTGTGCTCCTTTTTTTAAGTTTTACGGATTATCCCTTTTGGGCCTACTACAAATTGGGGACAAAAAATTCTGCAATAAGCGAAACTCCCGATTACATTATTTGTAACAACTCAGGTAGTTTTGAAAAAAATGACGTTTGAATATTTTTCCTATTTTTCTCTCAACTTATTTTCCT
>JAEINW010000321.1 GCA_016342715.1 Salinivirgaceae bacterium
GAAAGTCCCAAAAATTCATTAAAAAAACTGACTTTTTTGCCATTTATGGGTACATTTTTTTCAAGTTGGGTTAAGAAAAATCATGATTGGGATGTAGATTATGATGCTCGGCTAACCATTTATGGTAAATGGATTTCTTCTTTAAATGCCACTAAAATATCGTTACAGAACACCCTAAACTTCATATTGGATAAAGGTTGGACAAAATACTATAATGAGAATTACTCAGTTGGCGGTCTCATGGATGAATTTGTGTATATGCGTGAAGTAGATACACAATTTCGATTTGCCAGCTACATGTCCTTTGTTTCCGAGTTTGAATCTACGACATTAATACTGCTTAGATATCTTAAAGAAAATGGGGAAAAGTGTGCGCAAAAATACCATCAATTCGTACTTGACAATTTAAAGTTTAGGTCACACAAAGGTTTTTTATTGATTATCCGACTTATTCGTAATTCAATTCATAACAATGGAGTACATATCCCCGATAAAAAAGAACATAATCACTTATCACTAAAGTTCAATGCTATCAAGTTTGATTTCGTAAAAAATGAACGTATAAATATTACTTGGACAGATTGCATAAACATATACAGTGAACTAATTGAATTATCTTCTAAAATTAATGAACATGAACTCATTATAAAGTATAAAACAATTGAGGATGTACTATTTTCAGCTTAATATCGTTATTTTCCGATAAGCAGTTTCATGGTTTTGATAAAGAGCAGTTTTCAATTATTCGGTCCTTTGGTATTCTTCATCGTCATTCGGCAACAGCTGTGCCAGGCCTTTGCAGCATTTATTTTAGGTCTGTTTTTAAGGTTAAAATAAACGCTGCAAAGCCAAAGGTGCCCTTTAATTTGTACATAGTGCAATTTTATAATCAGATATCATCCACTGTTAAAATTATATATTTTCACAGTACTAGAGTGGGGGTGTCAACCCATCTTTAATCTAATTTTCTATAGTTTAACAATCTTCAATTTTACAAGCCGGGCAGTCTGGCACATCTCTTGCGCTCCTTTCTCTTCATCATGGTAGCTCCCTTGTGTTTTTAGTCGCTTTGTTCGTACCTCTCTTCAGCCACTAAAAAGCACAACCGCTACCTGTGTTAGGCTCGCCTGCTGGTCGCTGTGGGCATCGGCTAACGTTATTTAGTTTGCCTCCGCTACGCTCTGGCTTATAAAGCGGTAGCCTCGTGTGTTCCGCTCCGTTCCTCCGCTTCTCACATAAGCCAGTCCACGCGGTTCGTACCTCACAGCTTAAGGCCTGCCACCCTTGCTCCACTCGCAGCCAGCTCGCACTGACCTGTATACCCTATAACCAGATTATCTCAATGATTTGAAATCCATATATCCCGATGAATATGAATACCCTTCTTTATTGGGCTACAAAAGGTATAACCAGTCGGTAAAAGTCAAGGTCGTGCCCTCCGGGTTTTCAATGATTTATTTTGATGAAATCTATTGACTGATAAGGCATAAAAAAATACTAAAAAAACCTTGCCTTCTTTTACCACCCTGGCTGAAATGCGATGTCTACGCCAATAAAAAAAGCAGAAAAAAATTGTACAACTAAAAATATAACGTCATGATCAACAGGCGAAAACAAGAAATTGAAAAGTATTTGAAAGAGGTTCGCACTTGCAGTTATGCCATTTCTAAAGCCTAGCAAAGGGATAGCGTTGATGGTTAGAAAATTAGTTTAGATTCCTGCATCGGATAATTGTGCTGTTGAACTAATCTGTTCAGATAATCTTTTTTTTATTGCTTGCCCCTCATACCCTGTCTTTTCATCCTGTAAATCCTTTCTTCCCATGTTTCTTGCGGATGAATAAATTGTACTGCGTTGACAAACAATTTAATTGGCATCCAAAATATACATCGGTCCGTCGATAAGTCAAGGCCATACCGATTAAGTGTTGCTAAGCTTCGTTCCTCAACAAGCAGACCCTAAAATCGGTATTCGAGTTTTGGAGCATTTTTTTGATTTTATATTTGTTTTAGGTATCAAAATAATGCCCCAAAAGCCTTGACTTTTATCACCGTTTCCTATGAAGTAGATGTTTACGCCAATTTAAATCCCATTCTAAACTGATTTGAGATATCTATAAATAGGGTGTTCCAAACTATTAAAACTTGTAAAGCAATTCCAAAAAAAAACCAATGGCTCTGCACTCATCGAATATTAATTTCCAATAAGTACTGATTTGATTGCTTAAATCACATCCTTCATTGGCAGGATAAGTAGTATTATAATGGGTAAGTTTATTGTGAAATCTATGGTGTCAGATAAAAAACTCAGACCATGTTGAATTTTTATACTTTTGCCTTCCTTAAATAAAATGAGAAGTATGAAAAGTTTGAATTTTGTATTATTTAGTTTTTTGATGGTTGGCTTGTTTTCATGCAACAATGACATTACAGAAAATGATGTGATTATGGATTGGGAAACGGGAAAATGTGTTTCCAAATCAGATTCAACCACAGTAACTGCTACGATAAATTTCACTTATACTGATGATTCTGGTAACTCATGGTTGGGTATGAGAAGAACTTTTGTTGATGGAGTCTTAAATGGTAAAGCTATAGACTTTTATAGTGATGAAAGTATGTATGTTGAAAAATATTATAAGAACGGTAAATTAGATAGTATTTCGAAAAGTTATGACACTTTAGGTAAACTCGAAAAGACGACAACCTTTGAGGATGATAAAAAAAATGGAAAAGAGATTACGTATAATGCAAATGGGAAAATAAGTATTGCCACAAATTATATCAATGATTTAAAGCATGGTGAAGAATGTGAGTTTTATAAGAATGGAACGCTAAAAAGAAGATCCCATTTTGTTGATAACCAAATGAATGGGGGTGTAGAATATTTTAATAATGGTGGAAAACAATCTTTACTGGAAATATATGAAAATGGAAAGTTGATTAAAACTTACCAATATGATAGAGATGGCAATAAAATTATACCAATGACTGAAAAGGTTGATGTTGTTAATGTTAAAACTGGTTTCTATGAATATATAGATTATAATGCAGGTCAAGTTTTGTATCAGCCAATAATTATGATGAAGTTTAAGAATACATCAGATCAGCCCTTTAAGAAGTCTGTAAAGGTAAAAGGAGTATTTATAAATAACATGGAAGAATGGAGTAATGATTATGATTTTTTACAAAGTTTTTCAGACACTCCATTGGAACCAGGATTTGCACGTCAAGTTAAATTACAAAGTAACGTTGGTTATACGAATTATTATGGTGTAACTAAAAGTTCAATCAAATGTAAGGTCTATATCAACGATGAGTATTATAAAACATACACCATAAAAAGGCAGATGACTTCTAATGTGATGTAGACTGTTTTTCGATTAAATTTTCTTCTAATTTGAGGTGTTGCGAAAAATAGTTCGGGCAAAGCATTTCCCTTTACAAATGTAATCTTCTAAGAGTTGTGAGGTTGGTATTTGGTATATAAGATAGATTTCGGGTTAACAGTTAAAAGGTCCATGCCTCGAATATAGTGTTACTTAAGGTCCAATATGCGTTATTGATATTCGTTGCAGAGGGTATAATTAAAGCAAATTAAAGTTAGATTGTTAGTGTTATATGAGTATTTATATCTGATAGTTCGTTTTACATCAAGATAAACCCCTATCAAAACTGCTTTAGGACATCGAATCTATAGGAATTGAGGATTCTAAAATGATTTATATCGGAAATGAAACGTAAAGTAACGCAAGGCGCTCAACCTTCATTGATTAGATTAGCTCAGTATGTATATTCATGAATAATCAGAGATAAGACCGTATTAGGTTCTTGTTTGGTTCGAAGTACTAACTTAAAGAAATTGCATCATGGGAAAGATTAATCAAGGTATTTTAGGGGGTTTCAGCGGTAAAGTAGGTAATGTTATCGGCGGAAACTGGAAAGGAATTGATTACATGAGGGTAAAGCCTGCAAGTGTAGCCAATCCACAAACAGAAGGTCAGGTTGACCAACGTGCAAAGTTCTCTACTGTTTTAAGGTTTTTGCAGCCAATGACTGATTTTGTTAGAGTAGGTTTTAAGCTTTACGCTACTAAAATGACACAGTTTAACAGTGCCATGTCGTTTAACCTTAAAAATGCAATTACAGGAACATATCCGAACTTCAGTATTGATTTTTCAAAAGCATTGGTAAGTCGTGGGGCTTTAACCGGAGCAACAGGAGCAAATGCGGAATCCAACAGCTCAGAAGAAGTTGAATTTACTTGGTCAGATAATTCAAGCTCTGGAAATGCCAATGCTAACGATAAAGCAATCTTGTTGGTCTACAATGCAGATAAAAATATGGCTATATATGATACCGCTGGAGCTATCAGGTCAACTGGAGTACAAACATTGATTTTACCGGCGAAATTTAGCGGAGAAGACGTGGAAGCTTTTATTGGATTTATCTCTGATGATGGAAAAGAAGTTTCAAACAGTGCCTATGTTGGTTCGGTTACTGTTGCCTAAGCAAACAAATTTTGAATTTCTTTTAAGAGCCGCTGCATTTATGTAGCGGTTTTTTATTGTCTGTTTTCTTCCTTTTTTAGAGGATTTTGTATGTATCAGGTATGTATAAATAAAAAAAGCGCCCAAGGTGGAAGCCCCCGAACGCCTTAATCTTCAATGTGGAGAATAGCGGAATCGAACCGCTGACCTTTTGACTGCCAGTCAAACGCTCTAGCCAACTGAGCTAATC
>JAEINW010000322.1 GCA_016342715.1 Salinivirgaceae bacterium
CTTTGAACCGGTAAGTTCAGACGCTTTGAACCGGTAAGTTCAGACGCTTTGAACTGGTAAGGTCAAGCGCAGATCACACGAATACTCTATAAACATCGGTTTTTTAAGCGTCGAATGTGATGTTTGGGTATCAGATGATGCTTGGCCATATTCGCTGGATAGCCATCACTAAGCGAATATGGCTTTCACTGGATGGGAACCAGGTCCGTTTCACCTGACGAGACCGTCCAAAAAGGAGTACAGTGCGCGGCATGCCATCAAGCTGTATATTTCTATTGTTAAGTTAATTTGTTATCTTGTCGTGAAAAGGATATAATACTATTACGTTTTGTAGCATTTCGTTTAAGTGCAAGGCATTTATTTAAAAATGTATAAAACAATTTAAACAGGGCCGAGGTCATTGACAATTATTATTGTGACGGAGGCGGCGAATTTATGAAATGTCACAAAAAAAATAGATTTTATCTTAAAAAATGACTTGGGCTATTGGGGGAATAGAGGGATAATTTTGTCTATTGGCAAGTTGTGCTTAATACATAGCATAGTACAAACACTATGAATCGTGAAAAGTCATTATTGAATTATACCGACTAAAAACATACTTTGCTACCTTATTTGGTCTTAAAAAATAACAATATGAAAGCTATTACCTTTATTTTAATGTTCTTTCCTCTTATTGGATATTCGCAAAAGAATGACTCTATTGCCGTATACCATGGGAATGGAGCCTTTGAAAGAAAGATTATGGATTTAAGCAATAATAATTTAATAGAATTACCAGTGATTGACTGGGATGTTGAAATATTAATTCTTGACAATAATGATTTGATGGAAATTCCTAAATGGTTTGGAAACCTAAAGAATCTACGGTCCTTGTCAATTCGTAACAATAATCTTATGGATGTGAGATCTTTAATGTATTGTGAAAATTTGGAAGAAATATATTTATCAAACAATCCAAATCTTAAAGACTTGCCAAGTTTTAGTTTTTGTAAAAAAATAAAAATCATAGATGTTGTTAATACAAAGATTAACGAGCTCCCAATTTCAATAAGAGGTATGGAAAGCATTGCTTATTTTAAATATTCAACGGCTAAGAAAAAATAGAATTAAACTACTAGAAAGTACTAAGGAAGAGTAATAAAATAACTTTTAAACCACAAATATCGCAAATGGACACAAATGAGTCAGACAACAGCTTCGCTGTTTCCTGTTTTGTTGTCCGCTAATTTCTCTAATTTAACTAATTATACCGTTTACTAATCAAAATGCGCCTTTAGTGCGTATCACTTCTAAACGCCCTTTGATTATGTATCGGCATTATACCAGCGCATGCGATAGCTATTTGATATTTAAGTTGGTATAAATCCCGCGGGCAATGGGTGCTATGGGGTTTGCAATGGATTTCTTTTTTTTTCATTTTAAAGGAGTTAGGTCGAAAAGCAGGGCATTAATGCGGATTAGCGTTGGATTGGTTGCTATTAGATTTAATTTTTAAGTGGTTGCGAGCTGTTTTATAGTTGTTTTTCGCCGTCTTGGGTCATAGGATTTCCACCCGCAAGTGCAAAATTGTAGAAAACAACAGTATTGAAAAAAAAGTGTATTTTTGAAAGAAATAATAGGTAATGAGTGATATTAAAGAAAAATATATAAATCCGTTTACGGATTTTGGATTCAAAAGACTATTTGGAGAAGAACCCAATAAAGACCTTTTGATAGATTTTTTAAATGTATTGCTAAAAAAAGAACAAGGAGAGATAGTCAATTTAACCTATTTAAAAACAGAGCAGTTAGGATTAACAGAGTTAGACCGCAAAGCAATATTTGATTTGTACTGTGAAAACGAAAAAGGAGAGAAGTTTATCGTTGAAATGCAGAAATCAAAACAGAATTTCTTTAAAGACAGAAGTGTTTATTACTCAACTTTCCCAATTCAAAAGCAAGCACAAAAATCCGAATGGAATTATGAGTTGAAAGCGGTCTATACTATTGGAATACTTGATTTTGTATTTGATGAAGATAAATCAGATACGAATAAGTTTAGATATGATGTAAAGCTACAGGATATTAAGACTAACAAAACCTTCTATGATAAGCTGACTTTTATTTATTTTGAAATGCCAAAATTCAATAAAACAATAGAAGAGCTTAGTACCCATTATGACAAATGGCTTTACGTGCTTAAAAATCTACATAAATTAGATAGGCTTCCAGATAGTCTAAAAGAACAAGTTTTTGAAAAAGTCTTTGAAGTAGCAGAAATAGCCAAATTCACGCATGAAGAATACTTATCCTATGAAGATAGCTTGAAATATTACCGGGATTTAAAAAATACTATTGATACTGCCAAAGAGGAGGGACTAGAGCAGGGACTTGAGCAGGGAATAGAGCAGGGCATGGAGAAAAAAGCATTTTTAATTGCAAAAGAGATGCTTGCTGCAAATGAATCTATAGAAAAGATTGTACGACTTACTGGATTGACCACAGATCAGGTAGAAGCTATAAAATGAAAACGAAGGAGAACACGCAATATAGCCCAAAGTGGTGTAAGTGCTTTATTGACACCGTTTAATTCCATTTAAACTTCACCTCGGTTCGATGGTGCACTGCTCGCAATCCGCTTCGTTCCATATTGCCACGCGTTGGCAAGCATCTAAGGCAACGATTTTAATGTTGAATTATTATGGTAATAAGCTAAAAAGGAAAGCAAAATAAGGCTTGCCAGTAAATAGGTCTTCATAGGGTTCGCAGCAACCAGTCATGAAGGCCGGGTTGAAACTGCGGACCGGTCGCCAAAGTCCGATACGCGATGGATGAGCCAGCACTTAAATGATTCCGGTAAAAGTTATTGCGACGAATCCTATCCAAAAATAATTTTAGCATCTCATTATTATTGTTAAGCTATTTTGTTATCTTGCTCAGCGCAGGATAAAGTGCTGTTACGTTAGTTATAATTTACAAATTATGATTGCTCATTATATCTCATATAGTATTTCAATAACATTTATCTCATGGATAGTGGGAATGTTTGTTAATGGTATTTTAGTAAAAATGGAATACTACAAAAACTTATTAAATCTTAATATAGTAAAAAGCGAAACTATTAATAAAAGAATGGGGCTCAGTGTTTTTAAATGGATTGTGAAGAAAGCATTTTTTAAATTCTTCAATCCAAAGCTTAAGCTGAAAAATAGAATTGAAATGACCGATAAATGAGTTACGGAGAGAAATGACCTATGCCGAAATAAGTCATTTAGTCGGGTTTGGTTTCGTGACTGTTTTCATCATAACAAAACTAATTAGTGGTAATTTTTTATTTGCATTGATTTTTCTGATAGTGAACATACTTATGAACTTATATCCCTCTTTATTACAACAGGAGAATAAAAGACGAATTGATCGATTATTAAAAAACGTTAGCTTGTAAATATGCACAATCACAGCTACATATATTCATTTAAATACGACGTTCATAATAAAGAATTATGTAAGTTGGAATCAAGGCAAATTTTTGGTCAGGAAGAAAAGAATAACTTGCTGTTTTCGAATATCAAAGTGGATCCTTCCATCAGTCCTTTTATAAAAGGCAGATTTGAGATTATTTCATCCTCAGAAGATTATTCCATACTGTTAAAAAAAATCAAGAAAGAAAACATTCGTATTGAAGGATTTAAAGCTGAATACCTGGTTTTGAATGGTGATTCAACAAGATATACCGAAAGACTTGAAAAATTAAAAGATATTGGATATAGTATAGAAGGTGAACCCGATTATAATACCCCATCGATAACTTACTCTATATGTCATTATAATAATATTTGGTATTTCGGGGTTTTAATAAAGCACAATTCCGACTGGTTTAAACACAAGAAAAAACCTTGTTCATTTAGCAGTGCAATAAACATGGTTATTGCTAAAACGCTAGTCAGCATTGCGTCCAAAGGAAATAAAAGCAATCGTCTATTGGACGCTTGTTGTGGCGTTGGTACAGTGCTGTTAGAAGCCTGTATTTCCGGATTTAACATAGAGGGATGTGACATAAACTGGAAAGCTTGTAAATACACACGAGATAACCTTGCACACTATAAGTATATCGCCAAGGTATATTGCTCAGACATTAAAGACTTAAGCTGTGAGTACGACACGGCTATCATTGACCTTCCATACAATTTATACTCCTTTTCAAACGACACAATTACCTTAAACATTATAGAATCAGCAGCCAAATTAACCCCTCGGATAGTTATTGTATCTGCTTCAGATATTGAAACATTAATAACGCAATCGGGACTGAAAATTTCGGATTTCTGCTCAGTGGGAAAAAAAGGAAAAAAATTTACAAGAAATATATGGGTTTGCGAAAAAAATAGGATGAACTGAAACACTGCCATCCTTCCACCCGGACAGGCCCAGCAAAATAACTTATGGTTAGGTTAATAAGCAGCGCCTGATCTATCGCAAAATTGAATTTACTAGTAGTGCGTTCAAATAATAATAGTTACACAAAACTGCACGAATAAAACACAAAGGAATACGGAGAAAATATCTCATGACTAGCTGCATGAATGGTGTCATAATCCTCTGCGAACTGCCTTATGCTTTTTACCTCAGTGAGCTCTGGTACGCCATGAAGCGTGCGTTTATATAAATTAAAAACCCAGTAATATGAAAAGATTACACAGACCAATTTGT
>JAEINW010000323.1 GCA_016342715.1 Salinivirgaceae bacterium
AATTTTAGCTTGCTCTACAACTTTTCAATATGATCCGCAAAATATCTACAATATTAAACAGTAGGTTTATATGTTACAATTAAATAACAAGCACATCAATTTCTTTAATCCACCCTTTATTTCCATCTGACAGTCTCACTTCACGCCAATCACCCAACTTATCGGTTACTTTTACTTTTAATCCTTCGTGTATTAAAAACAATTCAGTCCCGCCCTCAGAGGGTGCACTCCTAACGATAACCGATGGTGTTAAAATAATTGCATCCGGTTCATTTTGAGCAATCCACATTTGCTTTTTTGAAAAGCTAAAAGAAAACAAAGAACTTATTATAAGAATAATAGCTATCCAAAAAGAAAGTTTTCTTGTAAGCACTTTATGTGATAAAAAGAAAAATAACAAAAGAATTAATCCAACTACAAAAGCAAATAAACTTATGTAGCCCCATTCATTCGATGTTAATAGTTGAATAAATCGGCTCCACCATGATGATAAGAAAAATTCAGGAACCACATCAATTTTATCAACCACATGCGTATTTGCTAAACTTAAATTAAATTCAATATCCTCGTCGCTTGGCAATAGTTTTTTGGCGCGTTCGTAATTTACAATTGACAAAGCTATTTTATTCGATTTAAAATATGCGTTTCCTAAATTATAGTATAGTTCTGCCGACTCATAATCATCAGCTAATATTTGTTCATAAACTTCAATGGCTTTTTCAAATTTTGCATTTGAATAATAGGTAGCAGCGCTATCAATCTTCTGATTATAAATTTCATTAGCATTTACAAAAAGCGTAAAAACTATGGATATTATTACGATTAAAACTCTTTTCATTTCCGAAATTATTACTTAATTTTTTGATCTAATATAGAGATTAAACTACCCGCTTTTTTGTATATTTCTTCCATTCCTCCTGATACTGATGCTGGGGCAAAACGCGCAAATTCACAGGCATCTAACAATTCTTTTAAATGAGTTATTGTTACATCATCTACTTGCTTTTTAATTAGAATTTCCGAAACATTGTCCTTTGTTAACTTAGCCACAGGAATAGCCAATTTATCGCTCAAATAACCCCAAATTGCTTTTAATATTTCATTGTAAAATGCTTCTGTTACATTATGCTTCATATGGCTTGCAGCAATTTTTAAGCGTTTTTTAGATACTTTATTGGCTCTACGATTTTTAAGTTTTGCTTGATTTGCATTTTGTTTTATTTGTGTACGCCTTATTATTAAAAGTAGCACAAAAATCACCATAGTTCCTATATAAATACCAAAGAACCAAAGTTGTCCGAAAATGTAATGTTCCTTCTTTTTCAATACGACACTAGTCTTTAAAAACCGTATATCTTCACCAATAAATTTCACATCTTCTTTTGACAAACCTTGCACCACACCTGAAGTTAATTCTGCATCGCCATCTCCCCGTTCTACATTAATTTCAAATTCTTGAGAAGTAAGCGTTTTGTACGATTTTGTTTTTGTATCAAAGTATGAAAATTTAATGGGTGCTATTCGATAATTTCCGGCAAAACGTGGTATAAACAAATAATCAAAAGTTATGCTTCCTTCAACTCCAGCATTTGTAGCTTTTGTATTAACACTTGTTTTTGGATCGTACACATCAAGGTCTGGTGGAAAATCCACTTTTACAGGCTTGATTAATTTAAGGTTCCCATTACCCGAAACACGGATTTTTAAATTGATTGCTTCGTTTGCTTTTATTTTGCTCTTATCAATATTGGCATTCATTTTAAAGTCGCCCACCGCACCATTAAATTCTAAAGGTTTGTTTGTTGGTAGCGCTTGCACGTTTATGCTTACCGGAGCACTTTTTACACTAACAGGAGTACGTTTGTACGAGCCTCCAAAAAAATCGTCGAAAGCATTATTTGAACGTACTCTTTGCTGCGTAATCATTGTGATTTCAAAAGGTTCAATGGTAATTTCGCCCGACCGTTGTGGAAAAAGGAGCACTTTTTTAAACAATCCAACCTCATAAATTTCGCCATTAACATTTTCGCGTTGCAATGAAATTTGTTGTGGAGATTCAATATCCTGACTCCAAAATCCATTAAAAGCTGGAAATTTAATATCTTCAAATCCGGCCAAACCAACTTTTGTATAAACTTTAATTTCGGCAACAAAACTTTCCCCTTGATATAAATGCTTTTTACTGGTATTTACTGCAACAAATAATTTATCATTTCCTATATTCGATTTATCAACAGTTGATGACTGTGATCCACTCTGTTGTTGGGCTGTTGCTTGCTTATTACCTTTAACAACTTCTATATTAATAGCATTTGATTGATACGTTTTTCTATTCACCTTAACTTTTGCCGGCGGAATTGTATATGTGCCTTCTTTTGAAGCCATTACTACAAAGTTATAAGTGTAGGATACGCTTTTTGAAACACTGCCATTTATTATCTGAACACTACTGCTTGTTGAAACATTAGGCCCCGAAAGGATTCTAAAGTCATCCATAGCAGCTTCTTCAAAATCACTTCCCTTCGCATTTAATGTATATGATAGTCGGAATTGTTCACCAACTTCAACGACTCGAGTTGCCGAACCTGTAAATTTAACATCTTGCGCATGAACCGAAAAAATTCCGACGCCTAAGATTACAAATAGCAATAGAGACTTTATTATCTGATTTGGTTTCATTCCTTCCATAAGTATTAAAATTCGCTTTGAATTATTGCTCAAATATAATTCTTATAATTATTTGATACTACCAATCCTTTTCGATTGTTTTTTTCTTTGCTTGTACTTTTTGTTTTTGTACTTTTTCCTGAACTTGTTTTTCGTCGTTTTGCAGCGCTTCTAAAATTCGCATGGCATCTTCCTTTGAAATTTGATTTTTATTTTCTTCAGATTGCTGCTGTTGCTCCTGCTCTTGTTCTTTTTGTTGCTGCTGCTGTTGCTTTTGTTCTTCTTGTTTTTGCTGATCCTGGTTTTGTTGATCTTGTTTCTGCTCCTGATCTTTCTTTTCCTGATCGTCTTGATTTTGGTCCTGATCTTGATTTTGCTGCTCTTGTTGTTCTTGGTTTTTCAATTTATCCTGAGCCCAAGCCAAATTATATTTAGTTTCCATATCAGAAGGGTTATTTCGCAAGGCATCTTTATAGGCTTCAATGGCTTCCTGCAACTTATTGGTTTTTAAAAACGAATTTCCCAAATTATGAAAAGCCAGTGCCAAATCATTTTTATCATCATTATCCATGCCAGCAACTGCTTGAAATTGACGCGTTGCCTCTTCAAATTTTCCTTGTTTAAATAATGAGTTTCCCAAATTATAAAGCGCATCCCAATTATTGGGGTCAGTTTCTATGGCCTTGCGGTAATCAACCTCAGCGTTTTGATACATAGTTGTATCCACAGTTGCAGAATCGATAATGGCTTTATTATATGCTCTATTGCCTTGTCGGATGTATTTACGTTCTTGTTGAGCAAAAGCACCCGATGCTATAATTAATAAACCTAATAGGATAATATTCTTCATGGCAAATTTCTATTTTTTAACTTCTAACAAATTAGATTTAAACAAATTGATTGCGCTTATTCGCTTGTTTTTCTTAAACAAAATAAATACTTCAATAAAAAGCAATAAAATAGCAAAACCTATAAAATATTGATATTGCTCTTCGTACTCTGAATAAACCTTAGCGTCCATTTCAACTTTTTCCATATCATTTAATTCGTCGAACAATGCATTTAATCCAGTTTTTGTATTATTTGCACGTATGTATTGTCCTCCACCCGATGCAGCAACTTTTTTCAAAGTAGTTTCATCCAATTTTGAAATAACCACGGTTCCCGATCTATCTGTTCTATAATCCTTTTGTCCAAACTTATTATATTGTGGAATGGGTGCCCCTTTTGATAAACCCATTCCTATGGTATGCACAATAATTCCAGCTTCATTAGCGGCCAAGGCCATATCAATGGCATTATCTTCGTGATTTTCACCATCAGTAATAATTATTAAAGCTTTGTTTTTATCATCTCCTGGCGTAAATGCTTTTATTCCCAAATCAATAGCTGAACCAATGGCGGTTCCTTGATTTGTCACAAGCTTAGGAGTTATGGTACTCAAAAACATTTTAGCCGCTGAATAATCCGTTGTCATAGGCAATTGAACAAAAGCATCGCCAGCAAAAACGATTAAGGCTATTTTATCATTATGTAGGCGATCAACCAATTTTGAAATGGCTCGTTTCGAATTCTCCAATCTATTGGGTGCGATATCTTCGGCCAACATGCTATTAGAAACATCGAGCGCAATAACCAACTCAATTCCTTCACGTTTTACCTCTTTAAGTTTAGTACCAAATTGTGGACCAGCAGCACCAATTATAACAAGCATTAATGCGGTTTCAGCAATAATTAATTTAATCCAGGGTCTCGATTTTGAAGCCTCGGGCATTAATCCTTCAACCAATCGTGCCTCTCCAAATTCTTTTAAAGCTTTTCTTTTCCGTTGAAGCGCAATTAAAAATAAAATCCCAATAAGAGGTAATATAATTAAAGCGTATAAAAATTCAATATGTGCAAATTGAAACATCGTATTCAAAATTTAATTAAGGAACATTACGTAAAATGGTATATCTCAACAATAATTCACTAAAAATTAAAATTCCAGCAAATACAATCCACCATAAATA
>JAEINW010000324.1 GCA_016342715.1 Salinivirgaceae bacterium
TGTTTGTTTCTATTTTCATAAAAATGTTGTTGTGTATGTTTAGCTGGTGTACGACTACTCAATATACGAAATTGTCCCTCTATCCCACCTATAACCAAACACCTTTTTAGAGCTTACCATAAAAATAGAATCTATCGAAAAGTGATACTCCCTCTTCTATATGATTGACGCTCTTTTAAAATCAAATGAAAAAAACAATTGCAAAAACCATAACATTTGGACTGTGCGATTTAGTTCAATACAGCCTACAAGATGTAGGCTAAATTATTGTGTGGCTTTATTCTTTTATTACTTTGAAAATACAATTCCTGTCCTTTGCTTCAATTCTTAAAAAGTACAAACCTTTCTCATAATGAGATATGTCAATTTGATTCAATTCATTAATAGCACTGCGTTGAATCAATTTTCCATTAACATTTCTCAACTCATAGGTTACAAGATCTTGATCTATATTTTCAACATATAAAATACCATGAGTTGGATTTGGATAAACTGAAATTGGATTTAATGTACTATTAAAATTAGTAACACTTGTAGCTTCAGATAATTCATATGAACAAGCAAACCAACTCTCATATCCTTGAAGTTGATCATCCATTCCATCAGCCTGAGAATTTGAAGCAGTTAATGCAAAATCATTTGCTTGTTCAATACTTAAATTGTATTCATTTACTGCACCAATAACGATAGACTCGGAATAGGATAATTCATCTATTTTATTAAAATATAACTTATAGTCTAACCCATCAAGTTTATCCCATTTTAAAGTATAGTCACTCCCATTATCAATGAGAATTAAATTTCTTGGGGATAAGATATGTGCAGAAGTACTCAAGTTTTGTAGTATAGGATCTAGTTTTACTAACCCCCAATTAAGATCATCATTCTGATCTTTAATTTTATCATTAATAGCTACTCCACCCCAGTAATTGGATCCTGCGTCAATATTCTTATTATCTAGTACTTCTATTAAATTATTGTTATTTAAAAAATTAGAACCCGTAATTCTACAGTTACCATTATTTATTCTTAGCGCTAATTGCCAATCTTTGAAATTGCAATTAGAAATATTTAAGGATGAACTTGATTCAATAGCTGTAGCTATCTCACATCCAATAAATGATGAATTACTTAATGTAACATCCTGATATTTTATAGCTTCACTCTGATCAGTAATAAATATTGAATTTGATAAGTTTAATTTCTGACTTTCATACCAACTCCTTTCATTTTCCTCAAATAATGTATTAAAAAGGATACTATTTGAAATCTTAATCTCATGATAATCATTATCAGACACAAAATTGCTACGTAATATTTTACAATAACTAACATCAAAATTTGCACCACAACAACCAATCAGGAAAGAAGTATTATTGATGTATGAATCAACTATTTTAATTCCTTTATTATAGGAATCTGAAAAAATAGTACTGTTATCAATATTGCAATTTGACAGTTCAATTAGTTCACTCCTAGGGTACCTTCCTTTCACGAGCACTTGAGCTAGAGTTGAATTTCTAATTAACAATTTACCCTGCGAATTATATCCATCTGTTTGAATTGTTGAATTATAGAAATTACAATCTTCAAATGTTAAGACCCCTGATACCTTTATAGTTTCTTGATCATGCTCCGATTCTCTACTCACTAACAAAACATCCTGGGGGCCATTAAAATGAGCATATTTAATTAAACTATTTGATAAATTGGTTCGTCTAAACTCCAACATTTTTTTAGTTCCAGCTCCACCTTGAGAGGTTCCATAAAATTTGATAGGATCATTTTCTTGACCATTAATTGTTAAACTCCCATATACTAAAATTTCGTAATCTCCAGTATAATTAATTCTTACTCCTGGTTCTATAGTAAGATTTGCATTTGTATTAACACCCACATTTCCCACAATATTATAAGGACTATTCGTTTTTGTCCATACCGTATTTGAATTAAGAACGCCAGAAACATTTGTTTGACATAGCATTCTGCATGACACCATTAATAACAGCGTGATTAACGAAATTTTAAAGTAACTATTCATAATAAAAGGCTATATACTATTTAATTCTTTTACTGATTTAAACTATTCATTTTCTATGAAATGTAAGGAATGCCACAACAACTGTTTTGCTGCATGAAGCGTGGCGGATTTGCGGTGATTGTCCGTCCGCAGAACTACTAGACAGTCTGCCGAAATCCGGCCGGCCAAAACCGCACTGGCCCCGCCATGCTTTATAAGCCGTTATTAGCAAGCGTTTTTTTATGCCTTAATACGTTCAATATGGATTTTATCGGATACCTCACTTAGGTGTGTGATGCTCTGTTTCATTAAATATATCCGATTTTCTTCTTTCCAGGTTTTTAAACCTTTTTTAGAATAGTAAAGAAATAAATTATGACTATGTGCAAAATATGATTGAGTCAACTTATCTAATTCCTTACAATCATGAGGAGCGAAAGGCATGTTATTACCTTCATTATAGATTTCATTAATTTCATCTTCAAACTTTCCTACATACTCAATAACAGACTTAAAGCTATTCTTTCGTTTCAACTCTGTATTAAACAATTCTATTAATGGTTTAATAATAGATTGATATCTACCAATGAGATTATCATGTTGGGATAAAAATTCATCTTTAGTTGTTAAATATCCATCATAGAACTCTGAGAGCTCTTCATATTTGTCATTCCACTCAATTTTTATATCATCTATTAAGTCATTTCCTTTCATTTCTGTTGGCCTCATGTTTTCATCAAGGTCTGAATTTATCCAAATAGTTCTGCAAATCCAATTTGCATTATTTGCATCAGAAAGTCTATTTGCAACGAATAACCATACAACATCAGCTCTTTTATTGCCAAAATGCTGTTTTAGTTTTTCATTCTTATAATAATTACTATTGATTAAATTACCAGTAACCTCCTGTATTACTGACTTAACTTCATCTCTGGAATACTTGCTGTCAATTAATATTTGAGCTGAATATCTTTTAGCACCCGCATGACTTATATCTTCTTGTTTGAATAGATCATATCTAATTTTAGACTTAGATACTACCTGAATACCAAGCTTTTGTTTTATTTCCTTAAAATGATTTTTCTTTAAGGTATCTAATGGAATGTTCTTTAAGTCACTTACAATGCTTATAAAGTCAACAATAGATCCATATATATCTCGCATTATTTTCAAATCACTAGTAACAGAGATAACTTCTTCTGGTGAAAACTTTGAAATAGATTCTTTTAACGTAGAATATTCATTTTTCCAATATTCCAGGTATTCAAGTCTCTCTGCTGGAGAATATATTTTGGCGTCATGCAAGACTATTGGATAAATCCTATCTTTAAAATTTTCATCTTTTAGTGTTTCAAGAACTTCATACATACAGTTTCTTGATTTCAGGTAAGCATCACTTACAATCATTAACACAGAATCAGTCGAACGAATTTTCTTCATGAATTCCTTAAAACTATCCTTGTATTCAGTATTTCTCTTATCTCTAACTAGTGTCACGCCGTCAATGGCAAAAGACTCATCAATTTCATCAACAATAGTTTCATTTTTCCAACAGTATGATATGAAAATTTTATTATCCATAATATTCTAGTGTAGGTTTTATTTTTTAATGCTTGCTAACTTGTCGATAGACACAACCGTCCATCTATCGCTCTTAGAGACTTAGTCCGTTTTAATATTTAATCTATCGAAAAGTGATACTCCCTCTTCTATATGATTGACTCTCTTTTAAAATCAAATGGAAAAACCCCTTGCAAAAACCATAACATTTGGATTGTGCGATTTACATGTGGGTTCTTCACTTTCTTGAATTTGCATTTACAGCACGAGAGCTATACCACCCAAACCAGTCTTATCCAGGCATACTTAATTGCAGTTTGCTATGTATTCGGCTCTTACTCGCTCCAAATCCCATTTTTAAACAGCTGAAACCACTTTTCTATATCTTGCTTCTTGTATAAGCTCAATTTCTCAAATATCTCCTTTGCAAATTCAATTGCAGCAATGCCATTTGCCGAAATAATATTCTCATCTGTAACAGCCATCGCATTTACATAATTCGCTTCCCCAGAATACTGTGGCACCAATCCCTTTAAATAGTTTAAGTCGTTGCTTGTATGTTTCAGGTCATTAAAAAAACCTTGCTCTCCTAAATAAATCGTCGCAGCGCAGATAGCAGCAATTGTTTTTCCTGTCGTAAATAGCCTTTTTGCCAGTTGGTCTATTTCATTGTTTTCGCCCTTTTCCCAAGCCCTACCTCCGGGTAGTATCAGCATATCAACCTCATCGGCATTAATATCTAACAGTGAAATATCAGGTGTAACCTGCAAACCACCCATTGAGGAAACAGCACTGCCGTCCTTTGAGAAATAGATTAAATCAAATGCTTCATTCTTCTTTATTTCTGGTGAGAGAAAGGCGATTTCCCAATCAGAAAAGCCATTAAAAAGGAATATAAATATCTTCTTCTTTTTCATCTGTTAAAAATTTAGTATCAAGATTCAAGTACCAAGACACAAGACTGATGCACGCAGAGTCACAAAGGCACTGTGTTTATTTAATCATTCGCTTGTGTGATTATAACCTAATCATGATCGTTTCATACAACATTTATTTCAGTTGATTCTTTGCGGT
>JAEINW010000325.1 GCA_016342715.1 Salinivirgaceae bacterium
AATAATTAAAAAGAATAGATTTGGGTGCATGATTGGTGTTTTTTCAAATTGAGACTTCAGCTTGCACCCTTTTCTTTTTAGGTTCTATTTCTTGGGGCGAAGCCCCAAGCTAAGCTATGCAAGGCTTTCAGGCTTTCAGCCTTAGTTTTTTTTGTTAAAACCTATTTAGGTATTTATAAGGATAAGCATAAAATATAATGTTCAAGTAGAAAAAATACAGCAATTAATTATCATATTAAAAAAGAATAAGTTGTTTATTCCGATATAAAAATGCTAAAAACTATTTTGAGAAACTTCCTATCATATCATGCGAAGGAAGTTCTGGAGAAAAAAAAACTTGTTTTTGCGCACTTTTATGCAAATAATTTGTTAAAAAACATGATGAAAAAATATGAGCAGAAAGCAAATTTAGCCAAACAACTACCATAACTATTTCATTAGCAATACCTATTATGTAAAAACTATAAGCGATTCTATTAATTTCAATTTATTCTAGTCCAATATTCTAATATTATTGCAATTTAAAGAACAATTGTTAATTTTGAATCCAATTAATAGGAATATTATCTAAAAACAAAATCATGATAAAAAAACAACACTTACTTAAGGTTTTCATCACCTTAATATTTACACTATCAATAACAATCATAAGTTTTTCGCAATTAAAAGATATTCCTACGGGATATTATAATAATGCCGAAGGGCAGAGTGGTTATACTTTAAAAACTGCTTTGCATACAATTATTAAAACAGGGCATACCGATCGAGGATATGGTGCTTTATACAATGCTTATGAGGTAGGAGACACTGACCCCGAAGATGGAAAAGTTTGGGATATGTATTCAGAAAATCCTGATGGAACCGATCCATACAATTACACACATTTCTCAAATCAATGTGGAAATTATTCCAGTGAAGGGGATTGTTACAATCGTGAACATTTGTTTCCTCAGGGAATTTTTGGTTCAGCATCTCCTATGAAAGCCGATTACCATCATGTGGTTCCTTCTGATGGAAAAGTTAATGGAAATCGTGGAAACTATGCTTTTGGAGAAACCAATAATCCAAGTTGGACTTCGTTAAACGGAAGCAAAGTAGGATCATGTTCCTATCCAGGTTATAGTGGAACTATATTTGAACCCATTGACGAATTTAAAGGTGACATTGCAAGATGCATGCTATATTTTGCAACAAGATATGAGGACAAAGTTGCTGGCTGGTCTCATACAATGCTAAATGGAACTAGCAATCAAGTTTATGCCGATTGGTTTATCGAAATGTTAGTTCAATGGCATTTAAATGATCCGATAAGCAATAAAGACATTATGCGAAATGAAGCTGGATACGATCATCAAGGTAATAGAAACCCATTTATTGATCACCCTGAGTACGTTTCTTTAATTTGGGGAGGGAACAGTCCAACAATATTTTCTCAAATAACTATAAACCCTCAGGTTCCAACTGATACCGATGAAGTTACCATTTCTGCCAACATTTCCGACAATGAAGGTATTAGCGTGGTGGAAATAAATTGGGGAACTGCGGCAAATGCATTAGATAATATCATTTCAATGAACTTAGAAAGTGGAAGTACTTATGTTTCTTCAACAAATATTCCTGCTCAAAGTAATTTAACAAGCGTTTATTATAAAATAACGGTTACTGATGTTGAAAATATGACAAATGCTTCTTCAGTAGGAAGCTATACAATTGGTTATGTTGCTCCAACAATTTTCTTTGAGGATGATTTTGAAGCTGGAAACCTAAACAAATGGTATAGCTATTCAACAACTGGATCGCAAGAATGGATCATTGATGAAACCCATGGAATGGAAGGAAGTTCTTGTGCAAAAATGAGTGGATATGAAAATATTTCGAATAAAAATGAGGATTGGTTAATCACTCCTCAAATTGATTTAACAAATGTTTCTGAAGGAATTTTATCATTCTATACTGGAAGCAACTATGATGGCGACGATATAATTGTTCAGTATTCTACCAATTATTCTGGCACCGGAAATCCGAATGATGCTACTTGGGTTGAATTTAGCAACTACAGCTTATCTGTTGGAAGTTGGGAATGGACAAATTCAGGAAATATCAATCTATCGAGCTTAAAAGGCAGTAATATTTATGTGGCTTTTGAATACAACTCTGACAACACCAATTCAAAAACATGGGAAATTGATAATGTTAAAATTACCGGAACCATTCAATCCTCAGTTATTTCAAATAAAATGAATGAATTAGCAGTATTTCCAAACCCATGTACTAACAATTTTACAATTGAAGTAAGTAATGGCATTGAAAATGTTTATTCTTTATTCCAAATTGATGGAAGATTAATTCAGTCGGGATTAATCATTGATGGCAGAAAAGTTATTGATGTTCAGAATTTTGAAAAAGGAACCTATTTTTTAAAAGTGGGTGCTGGTTCAGATTTAAAAACCACAAAAATAGTTGTTGAATAATTTTTGATTTTGTAATAAAACAATGGCCTAATTTTAATTAAAATTAGGCCATTGTTTTTATAATCTTTTATCTATTGTGCGATCCATCGCAAAAAGGTTTATTGTTTGATTTACCACATCGGCAAAGAAACATTTTATCAGCCGATGCTAACAAATTTCCATCAACACCTTTTACTATAAAGTTTCCTTCAATCATAAGTGGACCATTAGCTATTGCTGTAACTTTTGTTTTTTTCGATTCTTCCATAGTTATTCCGTATTAATATTCATCTGGTGAGAAACCCTGTTTGTTATGGGTTCCATCGCAAAAAGGCATAGTTCTGCTCACACCACATCGGCAAAATGAAGTGATGCTTTTTATTTCTTGCTCCGTTCCATCATCTTTAACAAGCACAAAATTCCCCTCAGCCAAAATGGGTCCATTGCGCATAATGTTAAATTTAATTTTATCTGGGGCTGCCGCTGCTGCTGTTCCTCCAAGCTCTCCTGTTTTATCACCTCTTTCAAAGGTTAATGCATCGGTCGGACAACGTTCAACAATATCAATAATCGCCTCTGTATCTCCTTGGCTCAAGTCAATCCATGGCCTGCGCGAAGGATCGAAAACTTTTCTCAATTCACGAAAGCAGGTTCCTGCATGCACGCATTCTTTTGATTTCCAATGCACGGTAATTTCACCGTTCGTATAACTTCTATCGTTTTTATCCATTTATTAAAATTCTAAATATGTTCAAAAAAAAGAGAGGTGCATTTCCTCTCAATATCCAAGTGAACAATATTTTGCTAAAATAGTTGAACTAATTTCGGTTTTTTTTTAAAAAGCTGAGATTAATAAATTAATATCCTGAAAAGGCAATCCGAATTTTTTCGCTATACTCTCTTTGGTTAAGACACCATTATAGCTATAAATTCCTTTTGAAAAACCTTTATGTTGCTTCAACAATTGAATGAGCCCACCGGAATCTCCCAATTCCAATAATACTTGCCCAAGAATATTGCTTAAAGCATAAGATGCCGTTCGTGCTACCCTTGATGGAATATTTGGAACACAATAATGCACTACGCCATGTTTGCGAAATATGGGTTTTTCAAAGCAAGTTAATTCTGAGGTTTCAAAACATCCACCATGATCAATTCGCAAATCGATGATAACCGAAAAAGTTTTCATTTTTTTGATAGCTTCTTCACTTACAACGTATGATTGCTTCTCGTCTTCTAAAGGAATGGCTCCAATAACTACATCGGCAGTTTTTAAAGCTTTTGAAATAATACGTGGCTGTATAATAGATGTGTAAATTCGTGAACCTAAACGCTCTTGCAATTCACGTAATCGTGAAACCGAGCAGTCGAAAACCTTAACTGACGCACCTAAACCTAAGGCAGTTCTTGTAGCAAATTCACCTGCTGTTCCTGCACCAAGAATTACAATTTCGGTAGGACTAATTCCACTTATTCCGCCTAACATTTCGCCCTTGCCACTATTTGCATTGCTTAAATACTCGGCAGCAATTAATATTGATGCGGAGCCAGAAATTTCCATCATGCTTTGCACAATGGGCATGCCCATTTCTTTTCTATCGGTATAGTATTCGTAAGCCAAAGCAGTAATTTTCTTTTTCAGTAATTTTTCAACGTACTCTCGTTTTTGAGTACCAATTTGGAAGAAGCTTAATACTATTTGATTGCCTTTGAGTTGATCAATTTCTTTTTCGCTTAATGGGGCTACTTTTACAATTACATCCGAAGCAAATATTTCGTTTTTATCATCTACAATCAAACCTCCAACTTCACTATACAATAAATCACTGAAATTAGCCGATTCACCCGCCCCTTTTTCAACAATAACATCGTGTCCATTGTTAACCAAAAGTTCTACTGCGTGTGGTGCAAGAGCAACTCTATTTTCATCAAATGCCGATTCTTTGGCTATAGCAATTCGTAAATTTTTCTTTTTGCGACCAATTTCTAATTTTTCTTCCTGCGGCATAAAACCTCCCTTTCCGAGAGAGAAACCAGACATATCAGCATTACCCATCATAGTTGCAAGTAATTAATTGTATTTAGTATGCAACGAATTTAACGGAAATTGTGCATATAATCAATAGAGGTAACAACTCAGGTAGTTTTGAAAAAAATGACGTTTGAATATTTTTCCTATTTTTCTCTCAACTTATTTTCCTTG